>CAYWRB010000548.1:0-2409 GCA_964460025.1 uncultured Hungatella sp. | reverse complement strand
ATGTGCTTGACCGGTTTTCCAAAGTGAACACCAAAAAGATGAAACCTCTTATCCGCACGCTGATGAGAATGTCTGTGTATCAGCTTCTGTACATGGATCGTATTCCAGACTCAGCCGTGTGCAACGAGGCCGTCAAATTGGCGGAGAAACGCCGTTTTCAGGGACTGAAAGGGTTTGTCAACGGTGTGCTTCGAACCATTTCCAGACAGAAGGAACAGATGGACTTTCCGGACCTTTCCATCAAATACAGCATTCCCTCCTGGATTTTGTCCCTGTGGAGTCAGACCTATGATCAGGATGTGATGGAAACAATGCTGTCCTATTTTCTGACGGAACATCCTCTGACAGTCCGCTGCAATCATAATTCCAGGAAGAAGGCAGACATCATCTCCAGCCTGGAAAGCCAGGGGGTGAAGGTGACAGAAAGCCGCCTTTTAGACAGTGTTTTATATTTGGAACAGATCGATTATCCGGAAAGCCTGGAGGCATTTTTGAAAGGATGGATCCAGGTACAGGATTTAAGTTCCTGCCTTGTGGGGCTGGCTGCCTGTCCCAGAGAAGGAGACAGGGTTCTGGATGTGTGCGGCGCCCCCGGAGGCAAAAGCCTTCATATCGCCGATCTCCTCAGAGGAACCGGCCATGTGGAAGTCCGCGATATCAGCAGCCACAAGGTAAATATGATACGGGAGAACATTGCCCGTTCCGGTTTTACCAACATAAGTGCTTCCCAGTGGGATGCCTTGGAGTTTGACCCTTCTTTTGACAGGCAGGCGGATATCGTAATCGCCGACCTGCCCTGTTCCGGCCTTGGAATCCTTGGAAAAAAGCCGGACATCAAAGAAAAGATGACTTTGGACGGCCTTAAGGCCCTGGCTGAGCTTCAGAGGAAGATTTTGTCGGTGGTGTATCAATATGTAAAACCAGGAGGAATCCTGGTATACAGTACCTGTACCATAGACAGGAAAGAGAATGAAGAGAATGTTGCATGGTTTTTGGAACGATACTCGTTTCAGCCTGTTAACATAGAAGGAAGATTAGGAGAGGAGCTGAAAAGTGATACCATGAGGGAAGGATATATTCAGCTTTTGCCTGGAATCCATCCCTGTGATGGATTTTTTCTTTCAGTTATGCAGAGAGTATCATGAAAAAAATAGATATGAAATCCCTGACCTGTGAGGAGCTGGCAGAAGAACTGAAGAAGTTAGGCCTTCCGGTTTTCCGGGCCAGGCAGATCTATCAGTGGACCCACCAAAAGCTGGTGGAAAGCTTTGACGATATGACCAACATTTCCAAAGACTTACGAAGCAGTTTGAAGGAAACCTTTGATTTTATTACCCTGTATCCGGTAGACGTGCGGGTTTCCAAGGCAGACGGAACCAGGAAATATTTGTTTGCTCTGCCGGACGGCCATGTCATTGAAAGTGTTTTGATGAAATATAAGTATGGAAATTCGGTCTGCATCTCTTCCCAGGTGGGATGCCGCATGGGGTGCAGATTTTGTGCGTCCACTCTGGATGGTTTGGCCAGAAACTTAACTTCCAGTGAGATGCTGGAGCAGGTTTATCGGATTCAAAAGGACGTGGGGCAGCGGATTACTCATGTGGTAGTCATGGGGTCCGGCGAGCCTCTGGATAATTATGACAATTTCATACGTTTTATACACCTGCTAAACAGGAAAGAGGGGTTAAACATCAGCCAGCGCAGTATTACCGTGTCCACCTGCGGGATCGTACCGGGGATCCGGCGGCTGGCAGGAGAGCATCTGCAGATTACGCTGGCGTTGTCTCTTCATGCCCCCAATGATCAGATTCGGAAAACTCTGATGCCTTCTGCCGCTATCTATCACCTGCCGGATATTTTGGATGCATGTCAGGAATATTTTAAGGAAACCGGACGCAGAGTCACCTTTGAGTACAGTCTTGTAAAAGGGGTAAACGATAATCTTGAGGAGGCAAAAGCCCTGGTCCGTCTCATAAAAGACATGCATGGACACGTGAATCTCATTCCGGTTAACCCGATAAACGAACGGGATTTTGTGCAGCCAGGCGGGGAATCCATTGAGGATTTTAAAAAATATCTTGAAAAAAACGGGATTCATGTTACTATAAGAAGAGAAATGGGCCGTGATATCGGCGGAGCCTGCGGTCAGCTTCGGAAAAGTTATCTGAATCAGAAAAAGGAGGGATGAGGATGCAGGCATATGGGATTACCCATGTGGGAAGAGTCAGGATTCACAATCAGGATTACCTTTACTCCTCGTCGGATCCCGTGGGAAATATGAAAAATCTGTTTCTTGTGGCGGACGGCATGGGAGGGCATCAGGCAGGGGATTACGCCTCCAGATTTGTGGTGGAGGGCCTGGTGTCCCACATAAAGGATGCCGGCCGGTGCCAGGTGGTACCGACGCTT
>CAYWRB010000547.1:0-2410 GCA_964460025.1 uncultured Hungatella sp. | reverse complement strand
GGCAGGCCTTTCAGCGGCCTATACAAAGGCTAAAAATGGGCTGGAGGTCATGGTGGTTGAGCGGGGAGAGCATTGCGGGGCAAAAAATGTCTCCGGCGGCCGCCTGTATGGACACAGTCTGGAAAAAATGATCCCTGGTTTTGCAAAGGAAGCTCCGGTGGAGCGAAAAATCGTCAGGGAACGGCTGGCGCTTCTTACGGAGGATGGGGGAACGATCATTGAATACGGTTCGGGAAAACTGGATACGGCGCCGTCCTATTCGGTAAACCGCAGTGACTTTGACCAGTGGATGGCTAAAAAGGCAGAGGAAGCCGGGGCCCTGGTGATTACCGGGATTACAGTGAGAGAGTTGTATATGGAAGCCGGAAAAGTATGCGGAATCCGTTCAGACGGGGATATCTTCCGTTCTGATGTGGTAATTCTGGCAGACGGTGTCAATTCCCTTCTGGCAAAGCAGATTGGCATGAAAAAAGAATGGAATCCGGATCATGTGGCAGTTGGCGCAAAAGAAGTGATTAAACTGGACAGCCAGACCATAAATGCCCATTTTGGGCTGAAAGATGGGGAAGGCGCTGCAATGATGGTTACCGGATACGTGACCGGAGGGAAGATAGGAGGAGGTTTCCTTTATACCAACAAAGATACGGTTTCCTTAGGAATTGTGACTACAGTAGGGGATACGGAATACAGCGAAGTTTCCGTTCCGGAAATGCTGGAGCGTTTTGAGCAGCACCCTATGATTCAGCCGTTGATTCAGGAAGGGAAAGTGGTGGAATATTCTGCCCATTTAGTTCCGGAGGGCGGCAAAAAGGTTCTTCCCGAACTTGTGAAAGATGGTGTTCTGCTGACAGGGGATGGGGCAGGCCTTGTGATGAATCTGGGATTTACGGTTCGGGGGATGGATCTGGCCGTTGAATCCGGCAGACTGGCCGCAGAGACCGTTTTGCGGGCCAATGCCGCCGGAGATTTTTCCAAAGAGGCATTGTCGGAGTATGAGACTCTGTTAAATGAAAGCTTTATCATGAGGAATATGAAACAGTACCAGAATTTTCCGGGATTTATGGGCAGTTCCCACAGGCTGTATGACGACTATTCCAAGGTGCTTGACGGACTTTTGTCCCAGCTCTATGTGGTGGACGGAAAAACTCAGGATGATATCCTGACTAAGTCGGCCAGGGCAGTTGCAAAAGTCGGTTTGGTGAATCTGGCAGTGGACGGTATCCGCGGATTGGGGGCATTGTAAATGAATCGGATGAGTGTAGATGATAAATTGGGGACAAACCTGTTCCGTATTGATGAAAATAACCCGCATATTACAGTAAAACAGGATAAAGCCGATGAAAAGGAAATAAGAAAACTTTTGCTGGCTTGTCCGGCCCATCTTTATACACTGGATGAGAACGGTAAACTGCAGTTTTCCTATGAAGGATGCCTGGAATGCGGTACTTGCCGTGTATTATGTCATAAGAGTCTAATCAAAGAATGGGACTATCCGGCCAATGGCAAAGGCGTCCATTACAGGAAAAGCTAAAGATATGAACAGGGGAAGATACGGGGTGAAAGAAAAACATTTCGCCCATACCAGTATGTGCTGTGAGACTTGCACAGAATAGAGGAAAATATGAGGAAATCAGGACAAACAGATCATGTTATGGAATATGCGCTGGAGCAAGTGGAAAAAAGCATGAGGAAAATGACCCGGAATGTTTCTAAGGACAGGCTTACCGGAACAGTGATTAAGAGTGCTTTGGCAGTACCGGGGAAGATGCTGCGTCCCCAGATTCTAATTTTAAGTGCTTGTCTGATTAATGAAAATGAGGCCATGGCTCATATGGAACATCTGATCCGCTGGGCGGCGATTATCGAACTTTCCCATACGGCTTCCCTGATTCATGATGATGTAATCGATCAGTCTTATGTCAGGCGGGGAATACCCACAGTCATGAAACGGTATGGCAACTCTTCTGCCGTCTATGCAGGGGATTATCTTCTGGCCAGTATTCTCAGGGAGATTCTTAATTCCCATGAGGGAGATAAAGCGCTGCTGTTGGTAGATGGGATTGAGGAGATGTGTGCTGGGGAAATCAATCAGACACATTGTAAATATCGTCAGAATGTCACCATAGAGCAGTATAACAAAAACATAGCCGGAAAGACCGGCGTGCTGTTTGCCTCTGCCTGCCGCTTGGGAGCCATGGAGGTGACAGAACAGGAGGATATCATCAGGCAATATGAGGAGTTTGGAAGAAAACTGGGGCGGGCGTTTCAGCTTAGGGATGATTTGCTTGATATCATGTCCAGTCAGACGGAAGCCGGAAAAATGGTGATGCAGGATTTTCAGGAAGGAATCTATACGCTGCCGGTGCTTTTGGCACGTGACCATGACACTTATGGTTCCTCAGTTAAAAAG
>CAYWRB010000546.1:0-2428 GCA_964460025.1 uncultured Hungatella sp. | reverse complement strand
ATCAAGATGAGCAAGTCCAAGGGAAATGTGGTCTCTCCTGACGATCTGGTTCGGGATTACGGCTGTGATTCCCTGAGGATGTATGAGCTGTTCGTAGGGCCGCCGGAGTTGGATGCAGAGTGGGATGACAGAGGAATCGAAGGTGTCAGCCGGTTCTTAAACCGTTTCTGGAACCTGGTGATGGACAGCAAGGATAAGGATGTGAAGCCAACCAGAGAGATGCTGCGGCTGCGCCATAAGCTGATCTTTGACATTGAGCAGAGGTTCAGCCAGTTTAACCTGAATACGGTGATCTCCGGTTTTATGGAGTACAATAATAAATTGATCGAACTGGCCAAGAAGGAAGGCGGAATCGATAAGGAGACGTTGAAGACCTTCGTAGTACTTTTGGCTCCATTTGCGCCACATATCGGAGAGGAATTGTGGCAGCAGTTAGGCGGGACAGACAGCGTATTCCATGCCCAGTGGCCGGAGTGCGACGAGGAGGCCATGAAGGAGGATGAGATCGAGATTGCCGTTCAGATCAACGGAAAGACCAGAGCGGTAGTGAGGATTTCAGCGGAAGCTTCCAAAGAAGAGGCCATTGCTGCAGGAAAAGAGGCAGTAAGCGACAAATTGACCGGAACCATCGTGAAGGAAATCTATGTTCCCAAGAAGATTATAAATCTTGTGCAGAAATAAAGGAACTGTCAGATTTGGACGGAGCAGTTCAGAAGCCGTTACTGGAATCGATAGAAAAAGAAGGGATTGTGATGTATGAAAAAGAAAGAACTGCAGGAGAATTGGCTGTCAGGAGATTAAGCTTCTGGCCATAAAAAATTATGAAAAAAATGATGGGCACCATTACTGCAAAATATGCCTTGGTGCAGGCAGCGTATTGGATGAGCAGCTGTATTATTTCCTCTTATGCCAGCGTTTATCTCTTGGGGGAGGGATTTTCCAACACACAGATTGGAGTGCTGATTGGCCTGGCGGGAGCCATATCTACGGTGATGCAGCCCTGGGTGGGAGGCGTAGTAGACCAAAGTGAAAGGCTTACCCTCCGGATCATGACCATATCTTTTGGTGTGATGATGGCAGTTCTGTCCCTTCTTCTGATGGTGACGCGCAACAGAGGCGTCATAGCCGTTGGATACAGCGCTCTGAGAGTGGTTTTCCAGGTGGCGCTACCCCTGGTGTGTGCTATGGGGATGGAGAGCATCAACCGAGGCAGCTCCTTAAATTTTGGCCTGGCAAGAGGCATAGGTTCCATTGCCTATGCGGTGCTTACCAGTGTTCTGGGGGTTGCGGCAGCAGCCTTTGATTCCCATTTCCTTACCGCAGGAATGTTTCTTGCCAGCAGCCTGTTTGCGCTGTTTACCTGGGTATTTCCGGCGGAGAAGGAGCTTCCCCATGAGCCGGAGGCCATGAAGGAGATGTCCGCTCCGGGCCGGGCGTTTTTCAGCCGTTATCCTGGATTTTTCCTTCTGGTGGCAGGGTGGACTCTGGCTTTTACCGGATACGGGCTGGTCAGCAATTTCCTGTTTCAGATCATTGAGAGCAAGGGCGGTGACAGTACCTCCATGGGAATCGCCCTGGCAATCTCAGCCATCAGCGAGGTTCCTACCATGTTCTTTTTTGTGACCATGGTAAGGAAATTAAAAAGCGGCACATGGTTAAAACTTGCCGGTATCTTTTTTGTGCTGAAGATTTTCGGAATCTTTTTCTTTTCCAATATGGCAGGGCTATATGTGGCCCATGCCTTTCAGATGCTGGGATACGCGCTGTTTTCCGTGGCTTCGGTTTATTATGTCAATTGCCTTATGGAAGAACATGATAAAGTCCGGGGACAGGCGTATATGACGATGACCAGCACCATGGGCGCGGTTATAGGCTCTACCATGGGAGGGGCGGTTATTGATATCTTCGGAATTCAGGTGATGCTGGTTCTTGCCGTGGTCATCGCCATCATCGGGGCGGCCATGGCGTTTCGGGCCACCAGAGGAGATGTGTAATCCCATGCTGAAAAAGACCTTCAGGCGGCTGTTTGGGTGTGCCTGGAGGTCTATCTTATTGTCATTTGCGCATGCCGGTAAGCTTTTGAGAGAGCGTGCGCAGAAGGTTTATCTTTCCCCGGTCTGCAGGGTTCATATAATTGATCAGTATGCTGGTCATAAGTTCTGTCTCCTGGTCGGAAAATGTGATCCCGTTCTGGCTGGCTTCCAGGGAAAGGGTTAGAAACTTGTTTAGCAGCTGGTTTTGTGGTGTCTTTTGGATGTCAGAAGTTAATTTTGATAAAAATTCTACCTTCTCAGGATTCATGGCTTGAATCCTTGGGTCTTTTCTCCAATCTTCGTTCATATGAATTCTTCCTTTCCTCCTTTTTCAATGAAACGGCACGCGCCGCTGCGCGTCACCTGCCAAGTCGTCGGAACGCATTCCAGTTGTG
>CAYWRB010000545.1:0-2431 GCA_964460025.1 uncultured Hungatella sp. | reverse complement strand
TAAACGGATTTTTCCGCACCACCAGCCCTGTAATCTGGCGGTAGGTGGGCTGGGACTTATTGTATTTGTCCAGAAATGCCTGCAGTTCCGTTCGTATTTTTTCTTCGCTCATATGTTTTGCGGCCACCACATCCTGATCCGGATAGATTCGGGCGGTAAGGCCGTTGTTTTCCCCTGTCACCACCACTTCCCCTACCAGTTTGCCCAGGGCCAGTTTATTTTCGATTTCCTCCGGAGAAATATTCTCTCCGTTTGAAAGGATAATCAGGTTTTTAATCCGTCCGTTGATAAACAGGAAGCCGTCCTCATCCATGTACCCCTTATCTCCCGTATGAAGCCAGCCGCCCCGCAAGGTCTCTGCTGTCTCTTCCGGCATTTTGTAATAGCCCTTCATGACGCTGCTGCCTCTTGCCAGGATTTCACCGTCCTCAAAGGAAATCTCAACATTGGAAAGAGGTCTCCCGATAGAACCTGCCTTATGGATCTGCGGCGTATTTGAGCTGATAACAGGAGAACATTCGGACATGCCGTATCCTTCGAAAATATCTATCCCATAACCTGCAAATTTATCAATATAAAACGGATCCAAATGGGCGCCGCCGGTAAAGATAATCTTTAAGCTGCCACCGAATGCCTTTGCCGCCACCATTTTTTTGGGAATCAGAGGACTGGCGGCCGAAAGCCTTTTGTAAATAGTCTCCACCATCAGAGGCACCATAAGGATAATCTCCGGTTTAAAGATTCCCATGTTCTTTACCATATGCATGAGGGAATCATTGATGCAGACCGTTGCCCCCAGGGAAAATCCCTTTAACCAATCCATCACCAGACAAAATGCATGGTGGATAGGAAGCACACTGAGAATCGTTGTCCCGGGCTCCGCTGTAAAATCTACGGCATGCACGTTTGACGCCAGATTTTCTTGGGTCAGCATGACGCCCTTGCTTTTCCCGGTGGTTCCTGAGGTAAATATAATGGTTGCGGTATCCCCGGCATCGGGCCGTTCAGAATCTTCTTCCTCCCCCCTGCCCGCTTCCTTTAGTTTACCAAGAAAACTGACTTTCTCATGGGAAAATTCCGTTGTTTCCTCCTGTAACAGCCAAATTTTTTTCAACTTGGGACATTCTGCTAAAATCCCTTCCAAAAGCCCCTGGTTTTTTGGACTTAAGAAAAGTCCTTCCGAATCGGAACGGTTGATAAGATCCGTCAGATCCTCTATGGGCAACATTGCGTCTAAGGGAACGGCAACGGTTTTTCCTGTAATAATTCCCAGATAACTTTCTATCCATTCCACGGAACTGCTGCCGATAAGGGCGATGTGCTTTCCCTGGAAGCCTTCCTCTAACAATCCTTTTCTTACCGCCCTGACATGTTCCGCCAGCTCACGGTAGCTTCTCTCATAGATTTCCTTTTTCTTCAGCCATTTTACCGCCGCCGTGTCCGAAAATTTTTTTTCGCTTTCCGCTAAGATATCCAGAATCAACGTTCCCATCATAACCCTCCATTTTCCAATCAAAGTACTCAATCATCCTTCTGTTCCAAAGCCTACCGCGACCCTTACTGCTTACTGCTGCAAGGTTTCCAGCATTTCAAGGGCTTCCCCGATGGTAAAGATGTGCAGCACCTCTTCCTCTTCCAGCTCTATGTCAAAGGTATCCTCAAGTTCTCCCAAAAAGGACATAAAATCAAGGGAGCTGAAGCCCAAATCCTCCCGAAACCGCATGTCATCTGTCATTTCCTCCGGTTTTACGTTGCAATACTGGGCGATAATTGTTTTAAACTGCATATCCTGTGTCATTTCATTTTCCTCCAAACTTTCTAAAAATCTAAACCTGCTCCATAATTTCTCCGATACTCATATCCGGCTCTGCAATCCCTTTAAAGAGAATACGCATCATGTAGTAATATAACAGCTCCATATCATGCTCCCCCAAATGGGCCGTCTGATAATGGTAAGAAAAATTCATGCCATAATCCTCGGTATAGGATACGGTCAGATACATTTTCTTGGTAGCGGCACCGTTGGCAAACCACTTAAAATGCTTCGGAACATGGATCAGATGCGGGTTATCCAGTTTCACCGGCATGGGCTGGTAGGTAAGGTAGCAGCTTTCATAGGCCGTATTTTCCGGTGTATGGTAGCGCCTCCTCATTTCCTCTTTGATAAGCGCCGGATCGTAATTGCTGTGCATATAAATGCGGTTCTGAACATTCTGAATCTCGTATGCCGCCGACAAGAAATCGGTTTCCGGAGAAATCACGGTCCGGCATGGGAACATAATCGTCCTGCTGCCGCCGGAGGTCCACTCTTCATGGGTGGAACGTCTGGAAATAAAGTTCTCGATGGTGATATCCTCCTGTCCGTTATTCACCTTTGACAGATAAGTCCGGATTCCCAACAGCAACAGGTTGGTCATGGAAAGCTGATGGT
>CAYWRB010000544.1:0-2444 GCA_964460025.1 uncultured Hungatella sp. | reverse complement strand
CAAACTTTAAATGGACCGGATTCCGTTACAGTTTGGCCGAAGGCTGAACTGTAACTCACTCGCCGCCAAGCACCATATCAAGAATCTCTGCCAGCGGTTCCATGGCATTCCTGGCCTCCTCATAGGTATTGGTCTGAGCCCCCACCTCGATGAGAGCCGACCGGGGCCGCAGGTGCAGGTTATAGCGCAGCCCCTTCAGATATATTTTCCTGGTGAACCCGGGGTAATAGGCCGCTGCATCCAGCTGCATCTGCAGGCTGAATGCCAGATTTTCCTGTTTATAAGGATTCTGCAGATATTCAATGGGCCCGTCCGGCGTCTGGCTCATTCCGTTAAAAAACATGATGGGCGCCGTCGTCTTTCCATTTACCTCAGAAACCATATGTAAATCTTCCCGGACCCCGTCCCGGTGCACATCCAGAATCACCTGTATGGACGGATTCTTTTGAAGGATTGCCGTTATTCCGTCCAGAGCGTAATTGTATGCATGATTCCTGTCCAGCTGCCCGTTAATCAGGTCATATTGGCTGGTATCATGAATTACCTGGTATCCCTTCTGCTTTAAAAGCTCTGTCAGATAATTTCCCACCTCCACAACCGTAGCCTCCGGATGTTCTGCATCATAGTCTGCATAAGTCTCCTGGGAATGGGTGTGATAGATGAGTATCTGCGGCTGATCCGAATCCTTCTCGATAGAAAAATCCATCTCCAGCATCTTTTTTGCATCCATTTCTTCCCGGCTGGCGGTGGTGGAAGAATGGACGCTGTAGAAACGCTGCATCAAAAAATCATAATCTGCCAGCTGCTCCATCACATACCTGGTTCCCGTCACCGGCAGCTGCCGAATATGGTAAGCCGGCGTGGAGCGGGCCATTTCCTCCATAGTCACACCCCCTGCCTGTGCACTCTTTATATCTCCCTCCGGCTCCTCCTTGGCCAGTATATCGTCCTCACCGGCTCCGCTGTTTTCATCTCCAAACAGATTCAGATATGCCGATTCTTTCATGACTCTCTGCCTATCCAGATAACGGGTGAAGGAGGGGTCTGTTTCCGCCGCATCCTCTCCGCCGCCCTGGTCAAGCTCATAAAAACAGACTACAGGACTCCACTTTCCAAGCCAGCATATCATTTTACCGCCTATGGTCTTTTGCTGCAGCCCATCCTCCTCGCCTTTTTGTCCCCCATTCTGTTCCCCCACTCCATAACTGTATCGGATCCAGGAGGCAAGTCCTTTCGCAAACCACTGTTTTTTCCCATCTGCCTCTACCGAATTCTGTTCCGGTTTCCACTCCGCCGCATATTTTCCTGCCAGTGCCACCCCAAGAATCACTCCGGATACCAGCATGATTGCTCTCAGCGCCCTGTCTACACTCCATCTTCTGCGCCTCATATCCCCTCACCCCACTTTCCTATACGGTTGGAGCGCACCCTCCACCTGTCACACGAAAATGCCATTCTTTCTATACATATGAATTACCTATCGCGGATTTTCATAAAAAGCCAAATGAATTCCTTCGGATATCGTATAACTTAATCGTTTTAATGTCTGATCGATATCCGGAGGCGTCACATACAGGCTTCCGAATTCCGGCTCCAAAAGTTCACGGATAAGCTGATACTGCTCATCCGGATCAAGCTGATCTAAAAAATCTCCCATCCCTTTTGTCTCCATGTGGCTGGCCAGCGTTCCGATTAACGTGGAAATCGTATCATGGACAATGGCCGCCGCCCCTACCACCGTAGGCACTCCGATGGCCAGCACCGGCACTCCCAGGCTTTCCTTTGTCAGGCTGTGCCTGTGATTTCCCACGCCTGAGCCCGGATGAATTCCCGTGTCTGTCAGCTGGATGGTTGTCCCCAGCCTGCGGATGCTTCTGGCTGCCAATGCGTCAATGGCAACAATCATGTCCGGCTTTGTCTCCCGAATCAGACCCTTTATGATCTCTGCCGTCTCCATCCCCGTCTGCGCCATAACTCCCGGAACAATCCCGCTCAGTATGGTTCCTCTCCCATCCTTGGGCATATTTATATTCCGATTTACTTTTAAATTGCCAAGGACCTGGGGTCCCAGAGCATCCGGGGTCACCGATGGATTCCCAAGCCCCACTGCCAGTATCTGTACACTTCCCTCTTCCGGAATCTCCTTCCTGTGTCGCAGGCCTTTCACCATTTTTTTAAGCTGTACGGCCAGCTCCTCCGATACTTCCCTGTGATACCCTTCATCCTGTATCCCCAGATCATCTGCCTCTATGGTTACATAAGTCCCTTTCGGTTTTCCCATGGCTCTGGCGCCCATGCTGTCCAGGATCACTACCTCTGTCAGCTTTATATTTCCGGAAGCCCTTCTCCATTCCTTCAGAGACACTCCCTTTACCTCTCCGCCATTGCCCGGAAAGCTTTCTTTCTCCTCTACTGCCAAATCCGTTCTGATCTCAAACACCCTC
>CAYWRB010000543.1:0-2445 GCA_964460025.1 uncultured Hungatella sp. | reverse complement strand
TAGCGCGAGCGTGCCCAGGAGAAAACAATATCATCCTCTCTTCGGGCGGACCTTATACGTTTCCATCAAGCAAGAAATTCTTACCTAAAATAACATTACCAGCGAATAGTTATTTATTGAAAGAGTACATTGTTATTAAATTATCAATCTATTTGTATTTTCCACAATCTATGATATACTTTCTGAAAATAAACCCAACACGGAAACTTACACATTAAAAAAAGGAGAACTTCTATATGTCAAAACGGAATCTGACTTTATTAACGGATTTATATGAGTTAACGATGATGCAAGGATATTTCAAAGAAAAGGAGGCCAACGAAACCGTTATCTTTGACGCTTTCTATCGCAGCAACCCCAACAACAACGGCTATTCCATCTGCGCAGGCCTGGAACAGGTCATCGAATACATCGAAAATCTCCACTTCGACCAGGAGGATATCGATTATCTTCGCTCCACCGGATTATTTGCAGAAGATTTTTTGGAATACTTAAAAGATTTCCATTTCTCCGGGGATATCTATGCAATTCCTGAAGGCACGGTAGTATTTCCAAGAGAACCTTTGGTAAAGGTCATTGCCCCTATTATGGAGGCCCAGCTGGTAGAGACAGCGCTTTTAAATATCATTAACCATCAAAGCCTCATCGCAACCAAAACCGCCAGAGTCGTCTATGCGGCTCAGGGCGACGGGATCATGGAATTCGGTCTCCGGCGCGCTCAGGGCCCCGACGCCGGCATCTATGGCGCCAGGGCGGCTATGATTGCCGGCTGTATCGGCACCTCCAATGTTCTGGCCGGCCAGATGTTTGATGTCCCTGTAAAAGGTACCCATGCCCACAGCTGGATCATGAGCTTTCCCGATGAGCTGACCGCATTCCGCGCTTATGCCAAACTGTATCCTACAGCATGTATCCTTCTGGTAGATACATATGACACCCTGAAATCCGGCGTCCCCAATGCCATCAAGGTATTCACTGAAATGAGAGAGGCAGGAATCCCCCTTACGTTCTACGGCATCCGCCTGGACAGCGGCGACCTTGCTTACCTCTCCAAAAAAGCCCGTGCCATGCTGGACGAAGCAGGATTCCCGGATGCGGTAATCTCCGCTTCCAATGACCTTGACGAAAACCTGATCAGCAGCTTAAAGCTTCAGGGAGCTGCCATCAATTCCTGGGGTGTGGGAACCAACCTGATTACCTCCAAAGACTGCCCTTCCTTCGGCGGAGTCTATAAACTGGCTGCCATCAAGGACAATGCCACCGGAAAATTTATTCCGAAAATCAAACTGTCCGAAAATGCGGAGAAAATCACCAATCCGGGCAACAAGACGATTCAGCGAATCTACAACAAAGACACCGGAAAAATTATCGCTGATTTAATCTGTCTGGTAGAAGAGACCTATGATTCCAAAAAATCCCTTCTCCTGTTCGATCCGGTTGAGACCTGGAAAAAAACACATCTGGCACCTGACAGCTATACCATACGGGAGCTGATGGTTCCGGTATTTTTAAACGGCGCCTGCGTATATCAATCTCCAAAGGTCATGGATATCCGGGAATACTGTAAACAGGAATTAAATACCCTGTGGGTAGAATCCCTTCGTCTGGAATATCCTCACCGCACCCATGTGGATTTATCCCTGCCTCTGTGGAATATGAAGAACGAGCTGTTAAGCCAGTATCATTTTGAAGAATAATCGGTTTCTTAAATTTCTCATTTCTTTTTTCTTTTGAATTTATTAATTTATTGTTTTTCGATAAATTTATATTGATATTTGATATAATCCATGGTATAGTTCTCGTAACACAAGGAAAGATATGGAAACTAAGGAGGAATCAATTTTATGAATCAACGGTTAGTTCTCTTTACGAAACGTCTTCTGGATGCAATGTTTTATCTGGGAATTCTGCTGACCATATTCCTCCCTCTTCTCTTCCGGTGGTTTGGGGCTTATATCCGATCCTTTCGTGTATACTATGTCCCCCTGACCATTCTCTATATGCTGTCCGGAATCCTGTGCCTGCTGATTGTGGCAGAACTGCGGAAAATGTTCCGTACCGTACTGGCGGACAATGCTTTTGTAGATGCCAATGTCATTTCCCTAAAGTCCATGGGCAAGTACAGTTTTTTCATCTCCCTTCTGTCCGTTGTCCGTATTTTCTTCTCTCCTACCCCGGCTACGGCGGTGGTTATCATCGTATTCTTGGTTGCCGGCCTGTTCAGCACCGTGCTGTGCCAGGTATTCGAAAAAGCGGTCCGGTATAAAGAGGAAAATGATTTGACCATATAGGGCAAATCCCTTAGACAGGAGGTAGAAAACATATGGGAATTGTGATCAATCTGGATGTTGTCATGGCCAAGCGGAAAATCGGTCTTACGGAGCTTTCCAAAGAAGTGGATATCACCATGGCCAATCTGTCCATTTTAAAAAACAACAAAGCCAA
>CAYWRB010000542.1:0-2454 GCA_964460025.1 uncultured Hungatella sp. | reverse complement strand
CCTCTTGATATCAAGAAGAGGATTGATGAGCATTTTAAGAAAAAATCAGAATGATGGAATGGTTTGTCTATAAGAGAAGGGTGCCGCAGGATCTTCAGGGAGGATATGCGGCACCTTTTGAAGTTTCACAAAAATCTAATAATTTGTTCATAAGTCTTTCAGAGATATGGTGTATACTGATCTTATATCGAATAAAGAGGAGAAGTTATGAACATTTTATTTTTTTTGACACCGAAAAGTGAGGTGGCTTTTATTTATGATGACGAGACTTTGAGACAGGCCCTGGAGACTATGGAGCATCATAAATACTCGGCAGTGCCAATGATAAACAGAATGGGCAGATACATAGGTACAATCACAGAAGGGGACATGCTGTGGGGGATTAAAAATCAATATGGCCTGAATCTGAAGGATGCGGAGCATATCTCTGTTGCTTCTATTAACCGGCGTTCGGATAACCGGCCGGTATATGTGGATGCCTCCATGGAGGATCTGATTGATAAGGCGCTGAATCAGAATTTCGTCCCGGTGGTGGATGATCAGGAGAATTTTATTGGGATCATTACCAGGAAGGATATCATTCGATATTGTTATGATATGATGTGCAAGGGAAACCTGCTGGGAACAAGGGGAACGTATGGAAGGATGGTAGGCCGCTGTGAACAGGAATTGTGCATGGAGCAGTGAGATGAAAATAATCAATCAGGTAATTGCAGACGGAAGATATAAGGATACATGGGAATCTCTGCAGCAGTATCATGTTCCGGAATGGTATGAAAAGCTTAAATTCGGAATTTTTATTCACTGGGGAGTATATTCGGTTCCGGCTTTGGAAGCGAGTGGTATTCCCGCAATATGTACATACAGGGGAGTCCGGAGTATGATCATCACATAAGAACATACGGCAGACACAGGGATTTCGGCTATAAAGATTTTATTCCCATGTTCCGGGCGGAAAAGTTTGACCCCGAAGAATGGGTAAAACTGTTTCAGGCAGCCGGGGCTCAGTATGTCATACCTGTGGCGGAACATCATGACGGGTTTCAGATGTATGACAGCCGGCTTTCCGTATGGAATGCAAAGAATATGGGACCTAAAAGAGACGTGCTGGGCGAACTGACGGAGGAATGTAAAAAAGCAGGGCTTAAAAACGGCGCGTCCAGCCACAGGATAGAGCATTGGTTCTTTATGGGTAAGGGAAAAGAGTTTGACTCGGATATCAAGGAACCTTTAAAACCAGGTGATTTTTACTGGCCGGCTATGCCGGAGAGAGATCACAATGATATTTATTCGGAACCGGCACCGACCCGGGAGTTTTTGGAAGACTGGCTGTGCCGATGCTGTGAGCTGATCGACCGATACAGGCCCAAGATACTGTATTTTGACTGGTGGATTCAGCACAGTGCGGTGAAACCGTATCTGCGGAAGTTTGCGGCCTATTATTACAACCGGGCTGATGAATGGGGCGAGGAAGTGGTCATTAACTATAAGCATGATGCCTTTGTCTTTGGGACCGCGGTGCCGGATGTGGAGCGTGGACAATACGCCGATGCAAAGCCTTACCCATGGCAGTCGGATACGGCGGTGGCGAAGAATTCCTGGTGTTATACACAAGGAAATGACTATAAGGATTCCGTGCAGATTGTGTATGATCTGGTAGACATTGTCAGTAAGAACGGCAGGCTTCTTCTGAACATAGGACCCAAAGCGGATGGAACCATACCGGATGAGGACAGAAGGATTCTTCTTGATATAGGGGAATGGCTCAGAATCAACGGACAGGCCATATATGGGGCCAAGGTGTGGAAGAAGTCGGCAGAAGGGCCCACCCGGATTGAGGAAGGACAGTTTACGGACGGGGCGGAGAAGAAGTTTACTTCAGAGGATATGCGTTTTACGGTAAATGGTAAAAGTGTGTTTGCCATTTGCATGAATATGAAAGGCAAGGACCAGGTATGCATTCATGCTCTGGGAAAGACAACGGATGCCAACAAACCGGATTTCAGCGGGATCATAAAGTCTGTTGAAGTGCTGGGATATGACAGAGAGCCCCGGTGGAAGCAGGAACCGGACGGGCTGCATATCAGGACTGTGAGGATAGACAGCCAGATGCCGGTTGTTTTTAAGGTGGAAATGGATTAGACCCTATATCATCCGAAATGGCAAAAACAGCATATGGACAGCAAAGAAGGGACTTCCGGGAAAGCTTTCGCTCCGGAAATCCCTTTTTATATGCCTTATGCCTGATTGGCGTTGGTGTTCTGCGGTTTGTCAAAAGCAGGGTTAAAGGCGTAGAAGTTGCGGCTGTCCAGATGCTCCTGAACCGTGCGGAGAGCTTCGCCGAAACGCTGGAAATGAACGATTTCACGTTTCCGAAGGAAGCGGATGGGGTCGCAGATTTCCGGGTCTTTGATGACACGGAGGATGTTGTCGTAGGTGGAGCGGGCTTTTTGT
>CAYWRB010000541.1:0-2456 GCA_964460025.1 uncultured Hungatella sp. | reverse complement strand
ATGTAGGGCATTACGGCTGGGTACAGGAAAGTCAGCTGCAGATTACGGGGTGATAGTAATGGGAATAACATTGATGGTGCAGATTGTAAGCACTTTGCCCGGAGGAGCGACACAGACGGCGCTTGTAGACTACTCAGATGTTGCAAAAAATGTAGAGGTGACTACCAGCCGCATGGATTCACCGGGAAAAATGACGTTTACATGCATGGAAAACGGCGGCATCGGGATTCCGGAAGGAAGCTCCGTAGAATTTGCTGTAGATGGATTTAAAATGTTTAAAGGATATGTATTTATTATTGAAAGGAAACGGGACGGAGAGACTACTTACACGGCTTATGATCAGCTGAGATACCTGAAAGCCAATGCCAGCTATGTTTTTGAAAATATGTCTCTTTCTCAGATCATTCAGAGAATTGCTGCGGATTTTGGCCTTACAGTCGGAACTTTGGCAGATACCGGATATATATTCCCGTGTCTGATTGAAGAAGATACGGGGTGCCTGGACATTATCTTTGATGCATTGTCCCAGACAATCATACAAACAGGGAAAATATTTTTATTTTACGATAATGCCGGTTCTTTGAGTCTTTCCGAAGCAAAAGAACTGTTTACCAATACTCTGATTGGCGATGGCAGCCTGGCTACGGACTTTACATATAAAAGGGATATTGATTCCGACACGTATAACCGTGTTAAGCTGGTAAAAAAGAATGAGCAGACCGGCCGCACAGATGCATATATTCATGAGGATACAGAAACGATTAAGAAATGGGGAATTTTGCAATATTACGGCCAGGTAGAAGAGAATCTGAATGATGCTCAGATAGACCAGATGTGCCAGCTGTATCTTAAATATTACAACCGTGTATTGCAGACGCTTACCATAGAAGCGCTGGGGGTTCCCCAGAATCGTGCCGGTTCTATTGTGCCGGTACGAATCGGAACCATAGAGTATCTATCGGTATCCAGGCTTCTGTTAACCGAAAAGGTGACCCACAGTTTTGACGGCGATGCACATACGATGAGCATTGAAGTAAAATCATTTGAGCAGCTGGGAGGTGTAAGCATTGTCTGAATTAGACCTATCAGGTGTGATCCAGCGGATTGTCCAGAATACGGTCGAGGCCATGAAACTGGCAGATAAGGCAACCGGAACGGTAGAATCTGTCTCTCCGCTCAGGGTAAAAACAGATATCGGCATGCAGTCCATACCGGCATCAGGATTGATACTTACGGATACGGTGAAGGAAAGAACGGTCCGGGTTCAGGGCGGAGCCGGAACCGTTACGATAAGGGAAGGATTGAAAGCAGGAGATCGTGTTCTAATGCTCCGGGTACAGAATGGGCAGCAATATATCATTTTATCAAAGATAACATAGGAGGTGGGATATGGGAACACTTCCGGAAGGAGTAGGTCTTCATGTATCTATGGATTATGTGGACAAGCCTACTAACACATTTATCATAGACTGGTCTTCCAGGCAGATATCCGGGATGGATTCCGGCCTTTCTGCCATGCGTCAGGCGGTGGATATTATTCTGCAGAATGAGCGGTTTAAATGGCAGATATATTCGGAGAATTTTGGCAGTGAGCTGGAAGCACTGGTCGGGGAAGAATACGATTATATCATAAGCGAGATTCCCAGAAGGGTAGAAGAGGCATTTTCCATAGACAGCAGGATCCTGTCTGTGGAAAATTTTATTTTTTCAGAACCTGGAAAAGATTTTGTAACATGTACATTTGATGTGGTAACCGTTTTCGGTACGTTCAGCAGGGAGGTGGTTCTGTGATTGATTTTTCCGGATATACGGCTAAAGCGATTGAAAAGGAGATGTTGTCCAGGGTACCGGACACCATTGATACCAGAGAGGGGAGCATGATACAGACAGCCATCGGTCCGGCGGCATGGTATCTGGAGGGAGTGTACATGCTTCTGGAGAAAATGCAGAATAACGCATACGCTGAGACGGCAGTAGGAGACTTCCTTGATTTGATTGTACAGGAACGGGGAATAGCCAGGAAACTGGCAACAGCAGCGGTAAGAAAGGCAGTATTTAATGTGCCGGTTGTATCGGGCTCACAGTTCAAGACTATCAATGGAGCGGATTCCGTAATCTTTGTTTCGGGACCGCTTTTGTCTTCAGAAAGCGGTTCGTATGTTTATTCCATGACCTGCCAGATTCCCGGCAGTATTGGCAACAGCTATGTTGGAAACCTGATCCCGGTTACGGCTGTTGCCGGGCTTACATCAGCCATTTTGGGAGAAATCATGACAGCAGGGACAGAGGATGAGACGGATGAGGCACTGCGGACACGCTACTTTGAAACGTTTAATGTAGAACCATTCGGCGGCAATATCCAGTCATACCGGAATGCAATTCTGGCAATCGAGGGCGTAGGGGCTGTACAGGTATATCCGGCATGGAGAGGTGGCGGTACTGTGCTGTGCAGCATT
>CAYWRB010000540.1:0-2460 GCA_964460025.1 uncultured Hungatella sp. | reverse complement strand
TGGTGATAAAAGCTTTGGAAGAGGCACGTGGTGGTGAAACATTTATTTCCAAGATTCCATCCTTTAAAATTACGGATCTGGCTCAGGCAATGCTGCCAGGATGCCGAATGCCGGAAATTGGCATTCGTGAGGGAGAAAAGCTCCATGAGATCATGGTTACCCGTGAGGATTCCCTCCATACATATGAGTATGAGAAACATTTTATCGTATACCCGCATTATAACTGGTGGGGAGAAAAGGACATTATTTCGGGAGGAAAACAGGTAACTTCAGGGTTTGAATACAGTTCGGGAACCAATACGGAGTGGCTGAGCGTTGAACAATTGCAGGAAAAGCTTAAGACAGACCTGGATAAGCACTAAGGTCTTTTTTGTTGTTCAAATAATCAGTATTTAGGAGATAAATAGGGATGGAACAATTAGCAATTCATGGCGGACAACCTGTAAGGAAAGAAAAAATATACTATGGCCACCAGCTTATTGAAGAGGATGATATGAAAGCAGTGGAGGAGGTTCTAAGAGGAGATTATCTGACTTGTGGACCTAATGTAGACAGGATGGAGCGGAGCCTCGAACGCTATACCGGTGCAA
Organism: uncultured Hungatella sp.; assembly: GCA_964460025.1. Classification (GTDB taxonomy): domain Bacteria; phylum Bacillota; class Clostridia; order Lachnospirales; family Lachnospiraceae; genus UBA3402. Next base: position 1,870 of record CAYWRB010000540.1, on the reverse strand, counting down.
AACATGCAGTTGCCGTATCCAATGGGACAGCAGCTCTGCACTGTGCCTGCATTGCGGCAGGAATAGGGCCTAGAGATGAAGTGATTACAACTCCCATTACCTTTGCGGCCAGCGCCAACTGTATTCTGTACTGTGGAGCAAAGCCGGTATTTGCGGATATCGATCCTGAGACATATAATATCGATCCGGCAAGCATTGAAGGATGTATAACGGAAAAGACGAAAGCTGTTATAGCGGTAGATTTTACGGGGCAGGTGGTAAAAGCCCGGGAGATAAGAGAGATTTGTAACAAATATCATCTTGTCTTTATTGAGGATGCGGCTCATTCTATTGGAAGCAAATATGAAGGCCGTATGGTGGGCACTCTTGCAGACATGACCACATTCAGTTTTCATCCGGTAAAGACTGTAACGGCAGGGGAAGGCGGAGCAATTGTGACGGATGATGACAGATTTTATAAAAAGCTGGTTCTTGCCCATACTCATGGAATTACCCATGATGAAGATGCGATGGAAGAGTTTCCTCATGAAGGCTCCTGGTATTATGAGGAGATAAGCCTTGGATATAATTACCGTATAACGGATTTTCAGGCGGCATTATTGACCAGTCAGCTTAAAAAAATTGACCGGTTTATAGCCCGGAGAAAAGAAATCGTAAAAAGGTATGATGAGGCATTGAAAGAGATTCCGGAGATCATCGTTCAAAAAGAAATATCGAAGTCCGATACATGCAGGCATCTTTACATCATAAGGCTGGATTTGGAAAAGCTGGCGTGTACAAGGCGTCAGTTTTTTGATGCCATGTCAGCAGAGAATGTACAGTGCCAGGTCCATTATGTGCCGGTATATTGGTTCCCTTACTATCAGCATCTCGGTTATAAGAGAGGCATCTGTCCTGTCGCGGAGGAAATTTATAAAGGGCTTATAAGTATTCCGCTATATCCGGCGATGACGGATGCGGATGTGGAAGATGTGATTAAGGCTGTAAAGAAAGTCGTATGCAATTATAGAAAATAGGCCGTAAGAGTTTTATGGCATAGATAGAAATGCGAATGGGATGGAGATAAGAGGAATGAGAATAGCAATCATAACTGCACGTGGTGGTTCCAAAAGAATCCCAAAGAAAAACATACGGGAGTTCTGTGGGAAACCGATCATTGCTTACAGCATAGAAGCGGCGGTTAGAAGCGGAATGTTTGATGAGATCATGGTTTCGACAGACAGCCGGGAAATTGCGGATATTGCGGTAAAATATGGGGCAGAGGTGCCCTTTCTCCGCAGCCCTGCAACAAGCGGTGATTATGCAACGACTTCAGATGTCCTTGAAGAAGTGCTGGATGCCTATAACAAGAGAGGAAAGAAATTTGAATTGATATGCTGTATTTATCCAACGGCTCCTTTCATTACGGAGAGTAAACTCCAAGGCGCGGTACAAAAACTGGAAAGAAGCGATGCGGACTCACTGGTACCGGTTGTTCAATTCAGCTATCCGCCCCAGAGAGCAGTGGTACTCCGGGAAGGTCTGCTGGCATACCAGTATCCGGAATATGAGAAAGCACGAAGCCAGGATTTAGAACCGGTTTATCACGACTGCGGACAGTTCTATCTGTGCAGGACAAAAGCCTTCAGAATGTACCGGTCATTAATCACACCAAAGACAATTCCATTGATACTTCGGGAAGAGGAAGTTCAGGATATAGACAATGATTCTGACTGGAATATAGCCGAGATAAAATACAAAATGTTAAACTTGAAAGAGGGGACGTAGATGTTTCACCTATTTGACAAGATAAATCATGGAGGGATTTACATAATAGCCGAAATGAGTGCCAATCATGGCGGAAGTCTTGATAATGCGTTAGAGATTGTTC
>CAYWRB010000539.1:0-2461 GCA_964460025.1 uncultured Hungatella sp. | reverse complement strand
TATCGGGAAGTTACAGTGAGCGAAAAATCGGAATCTGCGGAGGGGATTATGGTAAATAAGAAGAAGCTATTGGGGGTGATTCTATTGCTGACGCTGTCAGGCTTACTGTCAGGCATACCGACAGGCTGCGGCTTAAAGAGTGAAAATATATCTGATGGGGAACATCACGATAACACCGATCCTAACGCGCCGAAGGTCATAGAGTCCGAAGATATCACAGAATTCGACTGTGAATATCACGAACGCGGAGCCGCCGAGAGTGAAAAAAGCAAGAGGTACAGCTATGCCAGCTTTTCCATGAAGAAGACGGAGGAAGGCGTGGAATGCGAGTATAGAGCGCATCCTTACCGGGGCGAGGATGTGGATGTTTCCTTTGAGGCAGATTTTGATGCCCTCATAGAGGTTCAGAAGATCATTGCGGCGGCGGATGTAGCGTCCTGCAATGGGATCGAAGTGTGGACCGATGGCCTGCCGGAGGATTTGGAAGGCTATATCCTTGTGAAATACGCTTCGGGCGAGCGTATTTATGCTTATTGCAATACATCCGTGCCTTATCCCTGTGAGATCGTGGATCCACTGGGCATTCTGTTTAACGATCTGGCCGGAGGAGTGGAAAACTATACTGAGGAGGAGTTAGCGCAATACTACCCGTACTATCAGGATGTGCTGCAAAGAATCTGCAAGGCTCTGGCAGATCCTGACAATATGGACGACATCAATAAAGATGTTGCCTGGGTGACTGAACCGGGAGAATATCCGTTGGACCGCTTGGGATATGCCATGGTGGATATCAGCGGCAACGGCGTTCCGGAATTGTTGATCGGGAGACTGGACACTGCATATCAGGAGGAAGATACGGAGGTCAGCAGCAGTGAGATTACCGCTTTATATACGCTGAACCCGGAAGATGGTTCCGTCGAACTTAGCACTTTTTGGTGGTTACATTATTATCTGGGCGATGGCAGATTTTTTTACAGCAGCGACAGGCTTGAAGAGGAGAGATGCTTTGCCATTGTTTCCACTAGCCGGGAAGTACAAGGTTTTATTCCTGAGGACTACTACTTTTCCAAGATCGTGGATGGGGAGGTTTGTTTTTTCAGTAATTATGGTGATCATCTGTCAAACGACCCCGACATTTCGCAGAAGCTTGACATTTCGAGGGAGGAATTTGATGCGATTGAGGATGATATTCTAAGTCAGCAGGAACCTGTCCCGATGATTCCCTTATCCAGCTATGTAGCCGATATGGATATGAATAAAAAAGAGTAAGAAGGATTACGAGGAAACGATGATAAAGAAAGCCCGAAAACTAAGAAATATGCTTCTTATTGCCGGGTTTTTTATCATGCTGTTGGGATATCTATGGGAGCCGTTCTTTATTGTCAATTCTGTGGTGAGAAGTTAGAGTGATAAATTCAAATTTATCGAGACATTGCAGAGAGTGAAAAATCGAGAAGGAGGCTTATAATGAAGAAACTATTGGTGGTCGTCGGTGGTGGCCGGCCAAATGGAAATACGAATCAGTTGGTTGATGCTTTTATCAAAGGTGCAATTGAAGCCGGACATGAAGTTGAAAAGGTATCTTACTATAAAGTTCGCAATTATAAATTATATAGGGTTTACAGATAAAGGAATGCTTTTGGCGGGTGGCTGCGGAGATACAAACGGAAAGCCGCAGATAGATAAAACAGATTATTTGTTAAAGGCATATGAGTTTGGAAAAAATATCTACAGAGATTAGTGATTGACATGTAGTTTGTGCTATTATATACTTACATTACGGGTGAGCACCTACCGACAGTCAGGCTGAAAAGTTTGGCTGTCTTTTTCATTTTTATAGAAAAAGGAGATACGGAAAATGGAATATATATGGCCGATGGCTCTTATCGTTTTTTCAAACATAGTATATCAGATCTGTGCAAAATCAGTTCCTAAAGATATGAATACGATGGCATCTATGCATCTATGGTTCAGAGTGTTTTCCTGGCGGCAGCCCTCATTGTTGTAGGCGCGGCTCTCTACCACGAAGTCATCACACCAAGCAAAGTTATCGGCGTAGTGTTATGTATGATAGGGATTTTCTTTATTAACAAGTAAAAAATCTGATTCCAGCCAGAGGAAAATAAAGCAATCGGTTGACTGTCATTGTTTTTTTCTTATAAATCAGTTATAATTAAAAAAAGTTATATTTCAATGTCTATTGAATTTTAAAGGAGAGAGCAGAATATGAAGACGACAAACAAAACAAAAGGCACGCCGGCAAAGGCCGGCCGGCGCAGGGGAGGTATCGCGGGAAAGCTGGTTGGCGCGATCGTGGCGACGGTCATTATCATGGTCGCGGTACTTTTGGCCATCGTTTACAGCCGTGTATCCGACGCGCTGCTGGAAAAAAGTGAGAAGCTGATCCAGGAGACTACCGATAAGGTTCTCCAGGAGACTACCGCATGGATGAACAAGACGC
>CAYWRB010000538.1:0-2464 GCA_964460025.1 uncultured Hungatella sp. | reverse complement strand
ATGAAACGGAAAGGAACCGCATGAAAATAGGCCGGACACAAAAAGGAGGTGTGTTAAATGATAAATATCCTTGTAGTGGAGGATGATGCAAAGCTGAACCAGATTGTATGCACCTATCTGAATGACAGCGGATTCAAGGCCATGGGATGCCTAAACGCAAGGGAAGCTTATGACGAGATGTACAATAACCTTTATGAACTGATCATTTCCGATATTATGATGCCGGAGATTGATGGGTTTGAGTTTGCCCGGACAATTCGGCAGGTGAACCGGACTGTCCCGATTTTGTTCATGTCCGCAAAGGATGATCTGCCTTCCAAGCGAAAAGGGTTCCAGCTCGGGATCGACGATTATATGGTAAAGCCTGTCGAACTGGATGAGCTTCTGCTGCGGGTAAGGGCTCTTCTGCGCAGGGCAAATATCGAGATGGAACGAAAGATAACCGTGGGCAACCTGGTATTGGATGCAGACGGTATGAGTGCGGAAATTGACGGGGAGGAGATAGGCCTGACTACAAGGGAATTTAACATTATTTATAAACTGCTGTCCTATCCCAAAAAGACTTTTTCCAGGGCACAGCTTATGGATGAGTTCTGGGGAGTGGACAGCGACTCCAGTCTGCGGGCGGTGGATGTGTATGTGACAAAACTCCGGGATAAGCTTTCAGCTTGTGATGGATTTAAGATCGTGACAGTAAGAGGACTAGGATATAAGGCGGTGCTGCAGTGAGAAAGGAGAAGAGCAGCGTTTCAGGGCGGATTAAAGAATGGCGGTTTGCGGTTTCTCTCTTAGCCATATACTGGGGTGTCCTTCTTTTGATGTCCGGCGTTCATTCGGGCCTTATCGTACTGATGGAGAAACAGCAGTGGAATGAGGTAATAAAATCAGCAACCCCGATGGTATACTGGGGGATGGTGGCAGCAGGACTTACTCTGTTTACCAGACGGAAAATAAAAAATAACTATGGAGAACCTTTGAATAAAATGGCGGAAGCTGCCAGAAAGGTGTCAGAGGGGGATTTTTCCGTGTATCTTCCAACGATTCATACAATGGACAGGCTGGACTATCTGGATGTAATGATTCTTGATTTTAATAAGATGGTGGAGGAGTTAGGGAGTATTGAGACGCTGAAAACAGACTTTATATCCAATGTGTCCCATGAGATGAAGACGCCGATTTCCATTATTAAAAATTATGCCCAGCTTCTACGGACAGGGCAGATATCCGAGGAGCGGAGAAAGGAATACGCAGAAGGCATTGAAGAGGCGGCGGCAAAACTATCCTCCCTGATCAGCAATATCCTGAAGCTGAATAAGCTGGAACACCAGCGGATTACACCGGAAGCGGAAGTCTATGATGTGTGCAGGCAGCTGTGTGAGAGCATATTTCTGTTTGAAGACGCCATGGAGGAAAAAGGGATTGATCTGGAAGCGGATATGGAGGATACGGCCATGATAAAAGGAGATGCAAGTCTGCTGGAGCTGGTATGGAACAACCTGCTTTCCAATGCGGTGAAATTTACGGAACGGGGAGGGCGGATTGTCATTCGCCAGACCTCGGAGGAAGGCCGTATTCGGGTATCGGTGGCGGATACAGGGTGTGGCATAGCAAAAGAGAGCATAGACCATATTTTCGATAAATTTTATCAGGGAGACACCTCCCACTCCACAGAGGGAAACGGGCTGGGGCTTGCACTGGTAAAGAGAGTGCTGGAACTGATGGACGGGGATATTCAGATTACCAGCGAAATGGGTAAGGGAAGCACCTTTCTTGTCTCGCTGCCAGCAGCGCCGACAGAGCTTTCATATGGAGGTAAGTGAAACCATGGATGGTACGGTAAAACACTATGTAGGATATGAGTATAAGGAAGTGATGGCAGAAGATGCCATGATTTCTCTTCTTTTAGACGGGTATGAGAATTTTGGATGGGAGTTGAACGGGAACCTGCCGGAGGCCGGCGGAGGAGGAAAGAATGGCAGAAGCTCCAGGACCGTACTGAGAATGAAACGGGACCGCAAGATCGTGAATAAAACGGAACTTACCCGGCTGCAGAGAAATTTTGAGGCATGCGTGGCAGAGATACAGGTATTGGAGAGAAGGAAAACAACTGCGGCAACGGTTTATTCTTTGATTCTGGGGATAGTCGGAACAGCATTTATGGCAGGTTCCGTATTTGCAGTGACAGCACAGCCGCCGCTTGTGATTCTAAGTATTATTTTGGGGGCCTTGGGGATCCTGGGGTGGATATTTCCCTATTTTCTTTATAGAAAAGTGAAGGAAAACGAGACAAAAAAGATTACGCCTCTGATCGAAGAAAAATATGATGAGATTTATGAAATTTGTGAGAAAGGAAATAAGCTGTTATATTAAATACTGCTTGACATATCAATCTTGCCACCGTATGATTTCAAAAAGGAAAGGGCGCTTTGTACATGTAGGAGATGACTTCCAAAGATGGAAAAAC
>CAYWRB010000537.1:0-2465 GCA_964460025.1 uncultured Hungatella sp. | reverse complement strand
CGCCTTCATATGGCACGTTACCTAACCCATGTTCTACCAGCGTTTGATTTTCCAAATCATAAATCACGGCATTGCTTATACTGCTCAATATAAACGGGGAATGAGATGTCACAATAAACTGTAGATTAGGGAAAAATTTCGTCAAAAACGGCAAAATATTTTTCTGTAACTCCAAATGCAAATGTGTCTCAATCTCATCAATCAAAACAATTCCCGGAAGATTAAAATCAAACGAACGCTGTGTCTGATGCTGCATGCGCATCATAATGTCCACCACAATATCAAGCACAGCCTGATAACCACCGGATAAAGTATTGAAATCAAAAGGCTCTTTCCCTTGCTGCAAAATATGAAATTCAAAAGTTTCTTCATCAAATTCCAGTTTTACTGTTTCATCATCAAATATCTGCTTTAAAAGTTGTTCTAATTGAGCAAACCATGCATGAATTTCATCTGCTTTCTCTGTCTTGTTATTGGTTCTTGCCAGTGCTTCTGTCATTTTTAAATCCAATAAATATTTCACAAACTCCCTACGCGGGAATTCTGTCAATTTATAACTGTCTTTTAACTGTATCTTCTCGACATGCTTAGGCTGTTCTGCATGAAACACCCTGTCCGCCTTATAATAGGCTAAGATATAATGATATTTTTCCACAAACTCAATGAAACTGTCTGTTTTAACACTGAATTGTAGATTCAAACCGTTTCTGATTTCCTTTAATTCGAGATACTTGGCTAATGCTTCTAACACGCTTGTCTTTCCACTCCCATTTTTCCCCGTTAAAATCAAATGCTTAATCTCTTTTTCTGACAATGGAATGGAAATATCCTTTAAATGCCTGACTTTTTCGATTGTTAAATTTGTTATAAACAGTTGTTCCATTTTTCACCCTCCTGTTATATCTTTGTCAATGTCTGATATTTCTTCCCATCTTTCGCAGACTGCCCTTTTTTCATAATTTTTCTTAACGCCATTATCCAAATCAAGTTTTATCTAACCCTTTGTATCCGGTGATTATCTTTCCATTTTCCTCTGGTATACTCTAATTATAATACCTTAACCCGACTTCAGGTCAAGAAAAATTTTTCAAAAATAGGATATCAAGCCAATAACAGGATATTTTTTCGCCGCATAGCGCCAAAAGCACGTTGTTGGAATCAAAATATCCGCTGGTCAGAGGCACTGGCGTCTGCCTACAGTCAAATTTGCTTTTAAAATTTCTTTTACAAAATGATAACCCCATAAATTTTTCTCAATCTATAGCTTGAAATCCTGTTCCTCCATTACCATAAAATCAGATATTATGCAAACATCAACTTAAATTCTACTATCCCTATTATTTTTATGCATAAAAAACTGCAGAATTTACGCTCTGCAGTCTTTCAGATATCCTTAAGTTTCTGGCTTTTCGTTTATAATATTTTCAATGATTTTTCCAATATTACTGCTGACATTTCCTTTTAGCTGATGAATATTCTGGTTAATTAATTTTTCCTGGGCTATTGCCACAAACACGTTATCTGCCAAACCACCAATTTCTGAATTCTTCTTAGCATTCATGCCAGTCAATTCTAACAAAATGTTATACGCATGGCTGTACTTTCCTTTTTCATCTATACGGAGAAATTCAGTCTCATGGCCTTTTATATACTGCTCAAAACTCCCTTCAATATGAAGAATCAGGAATAACTCAAATCCCGGATTCGTCACAGCGGCTATATCTTTTTCTTCAATAGACATAATCAGTTCATCGTAACCTTGAACCTTTTCCTCGAAGATATCACCATCAAAGACAATCACCATTTTATCCCGTTCCGTGTCAAAATCATTCTCAGGATTTTGTTTTTGCTTCTCTGCAAAATCTGCCAGATTCTTTGCAAAAGACAAGTTTCTGTCTTCATCCGTCTTCTCCCACAGACGAATATCAATCAACGGATGTATTCCAAGCAGTTTTCTCTGATCGATCAGTCTCTTGAAATAGAATGTCTCCGTATTTATCCCTTCACAGATGAAAATGTATTTCCGGAAAGGTTCAATCTGTTCTTCCCAATCAGATGGACGGCTGTTCCAATTTGTATAAGTGTGTACCGGCATCGTTACTCTCCTTTCCGGAAAGAAAACTGCCGGAAAACAGGAATGGCGCCATATCTTCCCTCCAGGTAGGCCTTGCTCAGTTTCTTATCATATCTTTCCTTAAATCGATCAAGAGAGTATAACTTGCTGGCATTATCGGCATCTCTTTCGATGAACCAAATTTCATCTCTGCGAAAAAGGCTCTGATCCATAATCGTATCCTCATGTGTTGTGAATACCAGCTGCATTCTGACACCTTCATGCGCCTCCATGAACAGTTTCAGGAAATGCTCCGTAAGTTTCGGGTGCAGGCTCCTCTCCAGCTCATCCACCACAAAGATTGTATCAGGCCGATCTGTAAGAAGCATATCCATCAGGTCAAACAGTCTTT
>CAYWRB010000536.1:0-2472 GCA_964460025.1 uncultured Hungatella sp. | reverse complement strand
AGACGTATCCGGCACCTGCTGTATGGGCACATTCCTTCCCGGCGGACAAACAGGAGCCCCGGTTCCTGCCCCTGTCCCGCCTGAGCCATATTGGTGAATATGATAATTAATTACATTGTCCTCCTCCAGGACAAACTGGCTGTTGCAATACTCGCAAACCACAATCTTCGGATTCCCCTCCATGGGCACCAGTTTTCCTCCGCAGGAAGGACACTTCAAATCAACGATCTTCATAATGATATTCCTTTCGCTTAACTTGGCAGGTGTCCTGAAAGGACGCGTGCCCTTTCCTTACAGCATCCCCTTCGTAGACAGCACCCCCACGACTCTCTCGTCCACGGAAACCGCCTCATCCAACGCCTTCCCAAAGGCCTTAAAGGCCCCTTCAATGATATGATGGCAGTTTCCCCCGCTTAACTGTCTTACATGCAGATTCATCTCCGCCCCATAAGATACCGCGTAGAAAAACTCCCTTATCATCTCCGTCTCCAGCTGTCCCACCATCTCTCTGTCAAGCCTTAACTCATACCCCAGATAAGGCCTTCCGCACAAATCCAAAGCACACAAAACCAAAGCCTCATCCATGGGAATAATCTTGGACCCAAACCGGACAATCCCTTTCTTGTCTCCCACAGCCTCCTTGATGGCCTTTCCCAGCACAATCCCCGTGTCCTCTATGGTATGATGGGTATCCACCTGAAGATCCCCATCCACCTTCAATTCCATATCAAAAAATCCGTGCCGTGCAAAACTGTTTAACATATGGTCAAAAAAACCGATGCCCGTATCAATAACCGCTTTCCCCGTTCCATCCAGATTCAACATCATACGGATCTTCGTCTCACCTGTATTCCTCTCTATCCTGGCAATCCTGGCCATCCGGACCTTCACTCCCCTTTCTCAAACCTCACCTTAATGGAATTGGCATGAGCCGTCAGATGCTCCGCCTCCGCAAACGCCACGATGTCCTTATGCACAGGCTCCAGGGCTTCCCTGGAATAGTAAATCACACTGGTCCTTTTAACAAAATCATCTACTCCCAGGGGAGAGAAAAATTTTGCCGTCCCATTGGTAGGCAGCACATGATTGGGTCCTGCAAAATAGTCCCCCAAAGGCTCCGAACTGTACTCCCCAATAAAAATTGCCCCTGCATTTCTGATCTTGGTCATCACCTCGAAGGGATTCCTGGTCATAATTTCCAGATGCTCCGAGGCAATCTCGTTGGCCGTCTCCACAGCATCCTCCATGGAATCTGCCACCAGAATATATCCGAAATTCTCCAAAGATTTCTCCAAAATATCCTTCCGTGACAGTTCCTTCACAAACTGGTCCACCTGATGGGACACCTGCTCTGCCAGTTTACGGCTTGTGGTCACCAAAATCGCAGACGCCAGCTCATCATGCTCCGCCTGTGACAATAAATCCGCCGCCACAAACCTTGGATTAGCCGTCTCATCCGCCAGCACCAGAATCTCGCTGGGCCCTGCAATACTGTCAATGCTTACATGCCCGTAAACCGCCTTTTTCGCCAACGCCACAAAAATATTTCCCGGCCCTACGATCTTATTCACTCTGGGAATGGACCTGGTACCGAAAGCCAGAGCAGCCACCGCCTGAGCTCCCCCTGCCTTGTACACCTGTGTAGCACCTGCCAGACACGCAGCCGTCAAGGTAACCGGATTCACCTTTCCGTCCTTTCCCGGCGGAGTCACCATGACGATTTTCTCCACGCCGGCTACCTGGGCAGGAACGATGTTCATAAGCACGGAAGACGGATATGCCGCCTTTCCTCCCGGCACGTACACGCCCACGCTCTCTAAAGGCGTCATCTTCTGCCCCAGAATACTGCCGTCAGGCTTGGTGTCAAACCAACTGTTCCTCACCTGCTTCTGATGGTACTCCCTGATGTTCTTCATGGCCTTTTCCATAACCTTTAAAAGCTCCGGCTCCACCAGGTTCCTGGCTTCCTCAATCTCATCTGCCGTAACCCTTACGTTATCCGCCGTAATATGGGCTCCGTCAAAGTTTTGGGTGTAGGCAAACAGAGCCTCATCTCCCTCTTCCCTGACTCTGTCCACAATCTCCTGAACCGTCTTCCCATATGACTCATAATTATTAGGGTCCCTTTTCAGCAGGTCCGACAAGATGTGATTCCTGGTATTCTGATCCAAGTCCACAATTCTCATGACTTTTCCTCCATAAGTATAGTCTTTAAATCCTGAATCAATTTGGTGATCCGCTTATTCTCCCGTTTCATACTGACCTGATTGATGATAACCCTGGCGGACAGATCACAGATCTCCTCCAAAACCATCAGCCCGTTTTCCCGCAGAGTGGAACCGGTCTCCACAATATCCACGATCACCTCCGAAAGCCCTACCAAAGGCGCCAGTTCAATGGAACCGTTCAGCTTGATGATCTCCACGGTCTGATGTCTCTTATTATAAAAATAATCCTTGGCAATTCCAGGAT
>CAYWRB010000535.1:0-2479 GCA_964460025.1 uncultured Hungatella sp. | reverse complement strand
TCCAGGAAATTCCGTGGATCCATATAATAACGAATGATCCCATCCGATGCCGCCACATAGGAACTGCTGTCCAATCCGGGCCAGGTACTGGTGTTCCAATCATACGCTCCTTCCGCCGTAGACTTCCAGGAAGACACGCTGCTTGAGTGTACCAGATTCCTTCCTATCACGCTCTCATTACTGATAACATCCTCCCAGTTAAGATTGGTATGCTGGGCCTTAAACACCCAGTTGGGATACTCCGCATGCAGCTGTCTCAATCCTGGCTTATAACTCTCCGGAAATCCCTGTGAATTCAAATAGTTCTCAAAATTCATATCGCTGGAATAGGCCACAGGAAACTTCAGATATGTGGAAAGCACATACCCTTTCTTCCCGCCGCCGTATTCAATCTGATACCATACCTTCCGGTCCGCCCCTGTCGTCTCCCCAACCACATTGACAGAAGCTCCGTTGGTAATCTTCCCTGCGATCCCATAGGAAGTTCCCGGACCACTGCGGACATTCAAAGAAGTCGCGTTTACCACAGCCTGCCGTACCGTATCCCCGTAGCTGTCCAAAACCATCCACGACTCCCTGCCAGAAAAGGAATTTATGGTCATCAACAAAGCCAGCATCACTGCCAGACCTTGTCTCATTATTTTCTTCTTCATCTATATTCTCCTGATGTATCCTTACTGTTCAAATCTAATGTCATGAAATTAAGATTTGAGCTTCTGAGATATCATTTCCAATTCTTAACAGAATTTCACGTAATATCCATTATAAAGATATTCGACACCATATGTCAACAAAAACACAAAATCTTCTAATTTTCGCCAGGAATCGTAAGTAAAATGTAAAAAACTCTATGTGGACGCATCTCTCATCCACATAGAGTTTCTATCCATTCCTGTCTCCGTCTTACACCGGATAAGCCTTATTTGCCGTGTCAGCCACAGTAGAATCTACCTTTGTCTGCTGTGCCTCTCTGTATTTAAAGAATTCTTCCGCAACCTTGGGGAACAGTGCATAGGACAGTACATCCTCATCCTGCTGCTTCCACTGTGCACATGCCTTCTCAAACTCCGGCAGCTGCGGCGGAATCAAATCTGCAGGTCTGCAGGTAATGGGAGTCTCATCGCCGATAATCTTCTTCTGCACTTCCGGATTAAACGGCTTTACGGTCTGTCCAAATTCGCCCAGCATGATCTTCTTGGACTCCTTTGGAACCATCTTGTAACGTTCCCCTGCGATCACGTTCATAACCGCCTGGGTTCCTACGATCTGAGAAGACGGAGTTACTAACGGCGGCTCTCCGAAATCCTTTCTCACTCGCGGGATCTCCTCCAGAACCTCTCTGTACTTGTCTTCCTTTCCTGCTTCCTTTAACTGGGAAACCAGGTTGGACAGCATACCGCCTGGAACCTGATACTGCAGAGTCTTGATATTCACGCCCAGAACCTTCGGATTCAGCAGGCCGCTCTTTAACGCCTGCTCACGGATCGGCGTGAAGTAATCGGCAATCTCCGCCAGCTTGGTCTGGTCAAGCCCAGTATCGTAAGGAGTACCGCGGAAGGTCTCCACCATAACCTCCGTAGCCGGCTGGCTGGTTCCCAGAGCCAGAGGAGACATAGCCGTATCGATAATATCGCATCCGGACTCCACTGCCTTCAGATAAGTCATGGAAGCCACACCGGAAGTATAGTGGGTATGAAGGTCAATAGGAAGCTCCGTAGACTCTTTCAGAGCGGTAACCAGCTCCTGTGCCGCATATGGAGTAAGAAGACCCGCCATATCCTTGATACACAGGGAATCCGCTCCCATATCCTCGATTCTCTTGGCAATCTCTTTCCAGTAATCCAGGGTATAGGCATCGCCCAAGGTATAGCTCAATGCAATCTGAGCATGGGCTTTCTCTTTGTTTGCCGCCTTCACCGCAGTCTGCAGGTTGCGGATATCATTTAAGCAGTCAAAAATACGAATGATATCAATGCCGTTTGCCACGGATTTCTGTACAAAATATTCCACCACATCATCTGCATAATGATTGTATCCCAGAATGTTCTGTCCGCGGAACAACATCTGCAGCTTGGTGTTCTTGAATCCGGCTTTTAACTTTCTAAGTCTTTCCCATGGATCCTCCTTCAGGAAACGAAGGGAAGCATCAAAGGTAGCGCCGCCCCAGCACTCTACTGCATAATATCCGATCTGATCCATCTTGTCTATGATAGGAAGCATCTGATCAGTACTCATTCTGGTTGCGATTAAGGACTGGTGTGCGTCACGAAGGACGGTTTCCACAATCTTAACCGGTTTTTTCTGAATCTCAGCCATTGTATTTCCTCCTATAAAATATTAAACACACTCTATTTCACACCGAAGATTGCCATAAATGTACCGGCTGCAACCGCAGTACCGATAACTCCGGCTACGTTTGGTCCCATGGCATGCATCAGCAGGAAGTTGGTCGGATCTGCCTCCGCTCCCACCTTCTGGG
>CAYWRB010000534.1:0-2487 GCA_964460025.1 uncultured Hungatella sp. | reverse complement strand
ATAAAAGGAGAGAATTCTATGAAGATTTACGTGAATGCAAATGCAGGCAGGGACGGAGACGGACGCAGAGAAACACCGTTCCGCTCAATCAATGATGCCGCCAGGATCGCCTTGCCAGGAGATGAAATCTGTGTGGCTCCCGGTATCTACCGGGAATATGTGGACCCGGTAAACGGCGGCCTTGCCGATGCCAGGATTACTTATTACAGCGAAAAGCCGTTGGGGGCCGTCATCACAGGTGCAGAGGTGCAGAAAGGGTGGAAGCCCTATGAGGGGACCGTGTGGGTGTCCCGTGTGGATAACAGTGTTTTTGGCAGTTACAATCCTTACACCACCATGATTCAGGGAGACTGGTACTCAGGGCCCTTTGTCTATCACACCGGGGCGGTTTATTTGAACGGCAGGCAGCTTTATGAGGCAGTGACGCTGGAAGAATGTATCAAGGGAGAGGTCTGGCTTCCGTCCTGGGATCAGGAGCACTCCATTTACAAATGGTACACGGAGCAGGATGGAAATGAAACGGTTATCTACGCCAACTTCCAGGGAGTTGACCCCAATCAGGAAAACGTGGAGATCAATGTAAGGCGCAACTGTTTTCTGCCTTCTAAAACCGGTGTTGGCTATATTACGGTTCGAGGTTTTCAAATCTGCAAGGCTGCCACCACCTGGGCGCCACCGGCTGCTTATCAGGACGGCATGATTGGGCCTCACTGGTCAAAGGGCTGGATTATAGAGGACTGTGAGATCAGCAACAGCCGGTGCTGCGGCATTTCTCTTGGGAAATACTATGATGAGGCAAACGACCATTACTTTACCTATAAGCATGTGAAAAGCCCTACACAGATGGAGAGGGATGCTGTCTGCCGGGGGCAGTACCACGGCTGGCTTAAGGAAAAGGTGGGCAGCCACATCGTCCGCCGCTGCAACATCCATCACTGTGAGCAGACCGGTATTGTGGGGCGCATGGGCTGCGTGTTCAGTATCATCGAGGATAACCACATTCATCATATCAATAACATGATGCAGCTGTGCGGCGCCGAAATTTCCGCCATCAAGCTGCACGCAGCCATTGATGTGATCTTCCGGCGGAACCATATTCACCACAGCACCATGGGGATCTGGTGCGACTGGGAGGCTCAGGGGACACGGATTACACAGAATCTGTTGCATGACAACTTTATTCCCCAGGGTTCCGTTCGCTCTCCTCACAGCATGATCAGCCAGGATATTTTTATTGAGGTGAGCCACGGCCCCACTCTCATCGACAACAATATTATGATGTCCCAGATGGCGCTGCGCCTTCCTACGGAGGGTGTTGCGGTAGTGCATAATTTAATTCTCGGGTCTATCACTGCCATCGGTGCCTGCACAGACCATCCTGGTATGAAGTCACAGGAACGCTATACGCCGTACCACATTCCTCACCGCACCGAGGTGGCTGGTTTTATGACCATTCTTCACGGGGATGATCGGTTTTATAACAACATTTTTATTCAGCATTGGCCGGCTTCTTCCTTTGTGGGAGATGACAAGGACAATAAGGATGCAGGTACACATGTATTTGATGAGTATCCTACCTACGAGGAATGGATCGGCTGGTTTGAGATGGATAAGCCCTTTGTGGATATGAGCGAAAAGGCAAAATATCACTTTTCTCATCTCCCGGTTTGGGTGGACGGAAATGTGTATTTCAACGGGGCGAAAGCCTGTGCCAAGGAAAAACACAGGCTGGTGGATGGAGAACATTCTGTGACCGTAGAACTTGTGGAGGAAGATGGGGCCCTCTGCCTGAAGACCGACCTGTACCAGTATCTCCGGGACTTTGAGGATGGCATGGTCAACAGCGACATTCTGGGATATGCCTTTGAACCGGAGCAGCGGTTTGAGAACCCGGACGGGACAGGTATCACCTTTGACAGAGATTATCTGGGAGAGCATCGGGGGCTTCATCCTATTCCAGGACCTTTTGCTTCTGCAGGGGGAAGATTTATGGTTCGGCAGATTATTTGTAAACTGCATGAAAAATGTGGGGAGAAACATGCTTGAAAATAAATTAGGTATTACAGATTCAGTAGAATTAGCAAGAGAAGAGGAAAAAATCAGCAAGCAAAAAGCCATTGAAATGTTTGAGAGCGGCTTTTTTGAGAAGTTAGAACCAGGCACTTATAAAAGTCTTGCGATGATCCATAAATTTCTTTTTGATGAGATTTATGATTTTGCCGGCGAATTGCGCAAAGTCAATATCTCAAAAGGAAATTTTCGATTTGCGCCTCTGGTGTATCTGGAAGCTGCTCTACAGAGCATTGATAAAATGCCCCAGTCCACATTTGATGAGATTGTCGAAAAATATGTGGAAATGAATGTGGCTCATCCATTCAGAGAAGGAAATGGAAGAAGCATGAGAATTTGGCTTGATTTGATGTTGAAAAAAGAGATCAGCTATGTCGTTGATTGGAGAAAAGTTGAAAAAGAGGATTACCTTCTTGA
>CAYWRB010000533.1:0-2487 GCA_964460025.1 uncultured Hungatella sp. | reverse complement strand
AAGTATTGATGGTCTGCAGAAATAACAGGATGATTTACAAAGGATGTGTAACTATGGTATGATGAGGGGAGAAAATATGGAGGTTGAAACACAGAAAGAATCCGATTATAAGGAGGCACGGACAGCATGTCTGACAGAATAGAAATCACGGATTTTTCCGCCCCGGAGCTGGATATCTATGCCAGGCTTCCGGAAAATCAGCTTCTTCACTACTGTGAGCCGGAGCGGGGGATTTTCATTGCGGAGAGTCCCAAGGGAATCGGGCGAGCTTTGGACGGGGGCTGCGAACCCGTATCCGTTTTGGTGGAGAAGGGGCAGACGGACAGGGAGACAGAGGAAATTATAGGAAGATGCGGGGAGGTTCCGGTTTTTACGGCAGAGCTTTCGGTGATTTCCAAATTGACCGGATTTCCCCTTACCAGGGGGCTTCTATGCGCCATGCGTCGTCCAAAGCTTCGTTCTGTTTCCCAGATCTGTGAGGGAGCCCGCCGGATTGCCGTACTGGAACAGGTGATGAATCCCACCAATGTAGGAGCTGTTTTCCGTTCGGCTGCGGCGCTGAATATCGACGGGATTCTGCTGACTGCAGGCTGCAGCGACCCGCTGTACCGCCGGGCAGTCCGGGTAAGCATGGGGACCGTGTTTCAGGTGCCCTGGACTTATTTTGACAGAAATACACCGTGGCCGGGGGAAGGGATGAAGTGTCTGCGGGATATGGGCTTTCAGACTGCGGCCATGGCCCTGACCGATGATTCCATCCGGATTGATGCACCGTGCCTGGAAAAGGCGGGCCGTCTGGCAATTGTTCTGGGGACAGAGGGAGACGGACTGGCGGCGGAGACCATTGCAGACTGCGACTATACGATCCGTATCCCCATGGCTCACGGTGTGGACTCTCTGAATGTGGCGGCCGCCAGTGCGGTGGCTTTCTGGCAGCTGGCCGGAAGGCAGCAGACACAGGGATGCTTCGGAAAAGAAGGGAGCTATGGTGCTGAAGCCGGAAACCGGAAATAATAGACAGAATGAGAATAAACCAGGCCCGTCTGTGGAAAAATAAGTATTATTTTTTCATGGAGATAAGCATATGTATCATTCTTTTTATGGCTGGTATCTGAAATGCCAGTCGGATACACAGACGTTGGCCGTAATACCGGCTGTTCACTGCGGAAGGAATAAACGTACCTGTTCCATTCAGGTTATTACGGATGACGAGGCCTGGACGGTTCCGTTTCCGGCAGATGCGTTTCAAAGGACAAAAGGGAATATTATAATAGGGGAGAACCGGTTCGGCGAAAAAGGGATCCGTCTGGCGATACGCACATCCCAGGTAACCATCCGCGGAAAATTGGATTTCGGACCTCTTTCTCCGCTAAAATATGATATTATGGGGCCCTTTGCACTGGTGCCGTTTATGGAGTGCCGCCACAGTGTGTGGAGTATGGGCCATCGGGTCAAAGGGAATGTGTATATCAACGGGCAAACCTGTTCGTTCCGGAATGCCTGGGGATATTGGGAGGGAGACAGAGGCAGGTCCTTTCCGAAGGAGTATCTTTGGACACAGTGCTGTTTTCCCGGGGGTTCATTGATGCTGGCAGTGGCGGATATTCCCATGGCAGGGATTCATTTTACAGGCATTATAGGCGCTGTATTATGGCGGGGGAAAGAGTACAGGGTTGCTACTTATCTGGGAGCCAGGGCTGCCGAAATTGAAAATAAAAGGGTTCGGGTGATACAGGGCAGCCTGGAATTAGAAGCCCGGCTG
The DNA here is from genome assembly GCA_964460025.1 of uncultured Hungatella sp. Taxonomy (GTDB): domain Bacteria; phylum Bacillota; class Clostridia; order Lachnospirales; family Lachnospiraceae; genus UBA3402. The sequence goes on along the minus strand of CAYWRB010000533.1, from coordinate 725 downwards.
CTGAAGGAAGCGAAACGGCCTCTTAAGGCTCCGGTGAAGGGAGACATGGCAAGGACAATCCACGAAAGCGCTTCCTGCCAGGCTTTCTACCGATTCTGCGCGGGAGGCCATACCTTATTTGCTTTTGAGACAGACAGGGCTTCTTTTGAATACGAATACCACTTATCCAAAAATAAATGAATGGATTTTCCAGGTTCGGTCGTATTATAAGTGAAATGACATACAAATTGAGTGCAAGGGAGTTTCCGAGAGTGCTCAAATTATAAATTGGAGGAGTAATCATGAGAAAATTATTAACCGGTATTGCAGCAATGGGGATGGTGCTTTCTATGGGTGTTACAACCGCATTTGCCGCCGGCCATGGCTGCGGACGTAATTTTGTTGATGCCGACAATAACGGCGTCTGCGATCATTACGGCACATCCTGCCAGTTTGCAGATGCGGACGGCGACGGCATTTGCGATAACTGTGGTTTAGAAAGATGCGGTATGGGATATGTAGACGCAGACGGCGACGGCATTTGCGACAGCTGCGGTTTAGAAGGCTGCGGTATGGGATATACGGACGCAGACGGCGACGGGATCTGCGACCATTATGCAGAAGGCCGGGGCAGAGGAAATGGACAGGGCAGAGGAAACGGCCGGGGCTGCCAAAACGGCTTCCGGGGCGGATGCCGCTGACAGCAAAGGAATCATTATGCATAGCGAACAGGAGACAATCAGGGC
>CAYWRB010000532.1:0-2491 GCA_964460025.1 uncultured Hungatella sp. | reverse complement strand
GTCAAATACATAATCCGTGCTGATATACATCAATTTGCACCCTATTTCTCTGCATATCTTTACGATGTTGGCCGTTCCCTCTCCGTTGACTCTGCGGCACAGCTCCACATTGTCCTCCGCCGCATCTACCGCAGTGTAGGCCGCACAGTGAATGACCGCATCTGGAGCCGTGGCTTTGATCGTCTTTTCCACCGATGCCGGATCCGTAATATCCATCTCATCAATGTCTACTCCCACCGCCCTATGGCCCCGTTTCTCCAGTTCGTTCAGCACATCATAGCCCAGCTGGCCTTTGGAGCCGGTGACAAGCACCTTCAGGCCGCTGTTTTGCCGTTGATTTTCCATTCTTATTATCCCTTTCTGTCGGAATCTGCAGCTGTATATGCTTATTTGAAATCGCCTGGGGCGATCCCAAGCTTACTCCAGCCTCTCCCCATACATTTTATCAAAATACTTGGAGTACTCTCCGGAAATAATATGCTCCCACCACTCTCGATTATTTAGATACCACTCTATGGTCTGTTTGATTCCTGTGTCAAAGGTATACTCCGGCTTCCAGCCCAGTTCTCCTTCCAGCTTTGCAGGATCGATGGCGTAGCGCATGTCGTGTCCCGGACGATCCGTGACAAAGCGGATCAGGCTTTCCGGTTTCCCAAGGGCATGTAAAATGGTCTTCACCACATCCAGGTTGGAACGCTCATTGTGACCGCCAACGTTGTATACCTCTCCCACTCTGCCTTTACGGATGATCAGATCAATGGCCTTGCAATGGTCCGACACATGAAGCCAGTCTCTGACATTCTCCCCTTTCCCGTAAACCGGCAGCTCCTCATCTGCCAGAGCGCGGCTGATGATCAGAGGAATCAGCTTTTCCGGAAAATGATAGGGTCCGTAGTTGTTGGAACAGCGGGATATGGTTACCGGAAGCCCGTAGGTTCTGTAATAAGCCAGGACAAACAGATCCGCACTTGCCTTGGATGAACTGTAGGGGCTGGAGGTGTGGAGCGGCGTCTCCTCCGTGAAGAACAGGTCCGGACGGTCTAAGGGCAGATCGCCGTATACCTCGTCCGTGGAAACCTGATGGTATCTTTTCACACCGAATTTCCGGGAGGCATCCAGAAGAACCCTGGTTCCCATTACGTTGGTCCGGACAAAGATTCCCGGGTCCGTGATGGAACGGTCCACATGACTTTCCGCGGCAAAATTAACTACCACATCAAATTGTTCCTTTTCGAAGAGATCCATGATAAAAGGCTCGTCTGCGATGTCGCCTTTTACGAAATGATAATTGGGCTTGTCCTCTACCGGCTTCAGGGTTTCTAGGTTTCCTGCATAGGTCAGCAGATCCAGGTTAACGATCTGATCATCGGGGTATTTATTCACCATGTGGTGGACAAAGTTTCCGCCGATAAAGCCTGCGCCTCCGGTTACTAATATTTTCATCTTGATTCCTCCTATTATTTATCAATAAACTTTCCGGCTAGGACATCCATGAGATACTGTCCGTACTGATTTTTTTTCAGAGGCTGGATGTTCTCCAGCAGCTGATCTCTGGTGATCCAGTGGTTTAAGTAGGCGATCTCCTCCAGGCATGCGATCTTCCGGTGTTGATGACTCTCTACGGTCCTGACAAAGTTGGTGGCGTCCACCAGAGACTCATGGGTTCCTGTGTCCAGCCAGGTAAAGCCCTGCCCCAAAAGTTCTACCTCCAGCTTTCCGTCCTCCAGATAGATTCGGTTGAGGTCCGTGATCTCCAGTTCTCCTCTGGCGGAGGGTTTCAGATTCTGAGCATATTCTACTACCTTGTTGTCATAAAAATATAATCCGGTCACGCAGTAGTTGGATTTTGGATTTGCCGGTTTTTCTTCGATGGAGACAGCCTTGCCGTCGGAATTAAACTCCACGATTCCGAACCGCTCCGGGTCGTCAACATAGTAACCGAATACGGTGGCTCCTTCCTGTTTGTTGGCGGCGCGGAGAAGCCGTTTTTTCAGACCATGGCCCGCAAATATATTGTCTCCCAGAATCATGGCTACATGATCGTCCCCGATAAAATCCGCTCCGATGATAAATGCCTGGGCAAGTCCGTCCGGCGACGGCTGAACCTCATAGGACAGGCTGATGCCAAACTGATGTCCGTCTCCCAGCAGAGAGTGAAAGCGGGGCGTATCCTCCGGTGTGGAAATGATCAAGATCTCCCGGATGCCTGCACTCATGAGAACTGACAGGGGATAATAAATCATGGGCTTGTCATAGATGGGAAGAAGCTGCTTGGAAGTCACCATAGTAAGCGGATACAGCCTGGTTCCGGAACCTCCGGCCAAAATAATACCCTTCATAATTCGTCCTCCATACATTTGTGTGAGTATTCTATCATTGGAAATGTTTGAACTTATTATAAAGGGTTACGTTACGTCATTGTCAAGGGATTTTTTTCATTTTTATAAAAATATGGTTGTGCAAGCCAATGTCATTCAGTAAATCGTGAAAG
>CAYWRB010000531.1:0-2500 GCA_964460025.1 uncultured Hungatella sp. | reverse complement strand
AAGGGAAAACCCCGGCTGTCCTGCGGCCGGAACCGTACAGGGCGCAATGGCTGCTCCCATAGTACGCACCTGCCCCGCCGTCCTCTTGGCCAGATCCAAAACCTCCTTAAGGCTGGCTCCGGTCTCCGCCTTTGCTCCCGCGATCTTATGGACGAAAATGGTTCCGGCCACCCCCCGCCGGCCTACGGTATAGAGGCTGTCCTCCACTGCCACATCATCATTTACCACCACGGTCTCCACCTGGATTCCTTCCATCTGCGCCATCTCCGCAGCCATCTCAAAATTCATGACATCACCGGTATAGTTCTTCACCACCAGCAGAACTCCCTGTCCCCCGTCCACTGCTTTGATTGCCTCATAGATCTGGTCCGGAGTGGGAGAAGTGAAAATCGGGCCGGCCACGGCTCCGTCCAGCATTCCAAGACCCACATAACCGCCGTGGGCAGGTTCATGGCCGCTGCCGCCTCCGCTTACAAGGGCTACCTTTCCCTCCTTCTTCTCCTTACGGACCACCACATTGCCGCAGTCCAGCTTCCTAAGCTTATCCGGGTAAGCTTTCACAAGCCCCTGAATCATCTGTTCTTCCACCAGGTTCACATCATTGATAAATTTTTTCAAAGCCTTTACCCTCCTCCGCACCTTTCATTATACTGTGTTTACTTACACCTGCTCCACTGGCAACTTTCCATTACTTTCTGCGTTACACATTTACTCCACCTGCAGCTTTTTATTACTTTCTGCGTTACATACACTTACTCCACCCGCAGCTTTTACACACGTTGCATCCGCCTTCGAACACCAGAAACTCCCCGCATTCCGGGCACACCGGCTTGCCCTTCTTTAAGCTCTTTACATTGACGGTCTTAGGTTTCTCCAGTTTTTTGGGAGGCTGTTTGCCGTCACGGCTGCGTCTGGCGATCTCCTCCTGCACCTCGTCATACATATCCAAAAGCGCGTTTCCCACTGCCATCGGACAGCAGGCTCCCTTGCTGGTATCCCCCTTGGTGGCCTTCCGCACCGTATAAGATGGGCAGGAGCCTGTGGAATTCAGCTGGTCAATGATGGTATAGATGTCCACCCCTCCCCTTGCGCTGATGGAAATCATACGGGAAAGTCCGATCATAAAATTATTGCACCCTCCGGTGGAACCTTTGCTCAGATAAGTCTCAAGGAGGGCTCCGGTATTGGGATCAAACAGTGCGATACAGTGGAGGCTTCCGCATCCGGTGATCAGTTTCCGCTTCTTTCCCACCACATCGTCTGTCACCAGAATAATCTCTCCTCTTCCCAGACCGTCTCCCGCCTTGGCGGCCGACGAGGTATCCGTAGAGAGAATGGAAGTCCGCTTACACCCGTCCCGGAAAATGGTGATACCTTTAAGTCCCATCTCATAGGCATACAGATACAGATTCTCCGTCTCTTCCACCGTAAACTGTCTGGGCACATTGACCGTAGAACTGATGGACGCGTCAATATGGGTCTGCCACGCTGCCTGCATGTCGATTCTCTGATGATACTCCAGAGTCATGGCCGTCACAAAATAGTCCGGCAGATCCCGGTCATCGGTGATCTTGTGGTCCTTCATGTACTGCTCCACAATCTTTGTGTACACCTTATAATATACGTCGCTGCCGTGAAGACTCTCTGTCTTTCTCTCATAGTAATTGGCATAGATGGGCTCGATACCGCCGGAAATTCCCAGCATGGTAGACAGAGTTCCCGTAGGCGCAATAGTCAAAAGCTGAGAATTCCTGAGGCCGTATTTTCTCACCAGTTCCGCCGTCTTCTCAGAGGTGTTGGCCTTAAAATAGGGCGTCTCCATAATGTCATCCACAGAACACCTGGGATAAGCCCCCAGTTCTTTTGCAAGAAGAGCCGAAGCCTCTATGGCAGTGTCCGCCATGGCAAAGCCGATCTTGTGGCACAGTTCCAGAGACTCCTCGGAGCCATAGGTAACTCCCAGTTTGATCATCATATCCGCAAGCCCCATGATCCCCAGACCGATCTGCCTCCAGTCCGCCACGCTGTTCCTCTGCTCCTCAAGAGGATGAAGGGCAAGTCCTTCCTCCAGCACCTCATTGAGAGCCCGAACAGATGCTCTGACACACATTTTAAATCCCTCGTAGTCAAAGCTGGCCTGGTCTGTAAAAGGCTGTCTCACGAATTCCGACAGATTGATACTTCCCAAAAGGCAGCTTCCTCCTGCCGGAAGAGGTTCCTCCGCGCAGGGATTCACACCGGCATAAGAAAATTCCTTGGTATTGCTTAAAAGATTCCATTCCTTTACCCGGTCCCAGAACAGAGCCCCCGGCTCGGCGTAATCCCAGTTTACCTCCGCAATATGGCGGAAGATCTCCCTGGCATTCACCTCCACCCGAATCTCCTCCCCTGTGGCCTGCCGCTTAAAATACAGTTCAAAAGGCTTGTTCTCCTTGACCGCCTCCATAAACTCATTGTTGATCCGCACGGAAATGTTGGCCTTGGTCACCTTATTCAAATC
>CAYWRB010000530.1:0-2501 GCA_964460025.1 uncultured Hungatella sp. | reverse complement strand
TACAGGTATGATAATACTAATCAAACGCTCTACATCTGTTTCCACTATGTGTATGTCCTTCCTTTCTTTCCATTTTTTATTTCCTGACATATACGCAAAAATAGATAAGAACATAAAATCAAATTTTTCCTAAACAATATATAGGTGATTCTGGTCTTAGGTGTAATTCCTTTAAATTTTGCCTTTCTCACACACTCCTTAATGAAAGGACGATTCATCCTCTGTCTGATTTCTCCTGCCTGTTTCAACTGTCTGTCATTTACACCGTGAACCATAAGGGTAAAACACATATATGCTCCATAGCGCTCTGTTTGTCTGTCAAAATCTCCAGGAAGCTTTAAGGAAGTTTTCCTTATCTTCTTCAGTTCCGACAATACCATCTCCACCTGCTGGTATTGTCGGATTTGAAAACCATGGGATCCCGATTGCTCCCTTACCCGATAAAAAGTCATTACCTCATGGCTGATACAAATCGTTTCCGCCTGAAGATACGCCAAAACAATACTGAGTGTATCTTCCCCAAAGGAAATAGCCGGATTTACTGTAAGAAAACATTGTTCTGCCAGCCTGCGACAAAAAATCTTTCCAAAAACATAGTAAAATAAATGCCGCATCTTAGCATTCATCAGTATCACCGGATAAAGATACTTCTCTATATCTTCCTTCCTGTAAATTCCTTCATCTGCCGGTTCCCGGCAAACCTCTGAGTGACTTCCATACTCATTAGAACAAGCAAAACAGACCATATCCGGCTGGGCCTTTTCTAAAATTTCGTTTCCTTTTTCAAGGAACCGGGGTTCAATCCAGTCGTCGCCATCAACAAAAACAATATACTTTCCTTTTGAAGCCAGTAACCCGGACTTTCTGGCATTGACAACACCTTCATTCTTTTTATGAATGACTCGGACCCGCTTATCCTTTGCAGCATATGCATCGCAGATTTCCGGACAATCGTCGAAGGAACCATCGTCTACAAGGATCAGTTCATAATCCTCCAGTGTCTGCAAAAGAATACTGTCCACGCATTTTTTCAGATATGGCCCAACCTGGTACACCGTAACAATTACAGAAAACTTCATGCAGAAGGCCTCCTTATACCTTCATATAAAATTCCTGCAGCCACCTTGCCGTATCTTGAATCTCATAGCCGGCTTTTCTCACTTGTTCTGCGTATTCACTTCGCCTTGCTGCATCCTTTTTCCAAACGGTAAGAGCAAACTTTGCCCACTGGAAAGCACTGCGTTTCAGACTCAAAAAATATGCCCTGTCAGTGATAGCCGCCTGTTTTGTAATATTTTTTGAAAAAATGCAGGGAAGACCTGAAGCCTGAGCCTCCACTCCTACGATAGGGAACCCTTCAAACAAGGATGGTAAAAGAAACACATCCATCATGGAAAGGAACTGGCTGACTTTGTCCGTAGAAGCAATATGAATCAGTTTCTCCCTGATTCCCATAGAATCAGCTTGGTTCATCAACTCTTCTTCCAATTCTCCCTGACCAATCAGGAGGAGCCGTGCCTCCGGTTTCTGCTTTAAAATTTCCCCAAAAATATCCAAAAGGAATTTTTGATTTTTCGCTTTGCACATGCGTCCGATACTTCCGATGATCCATGCATTTTCTACCCCATAGCGTTTTCTTAAATTCTCCCTCCCTTTTTCATCAAAGCGGAAGATTTCCGTATGAATTCCATTTTTTACATAGACAACCTTTTTTTGGAGCCGTTTTCCATACATAAACCTTCCCGCCAAATCTGAGCAGGCAAAATAGTAATCGCCGCATAGAGGGATACACATTCTGCAAATCTGCTGGAATATCTGATGTCCCTTTCCGCTTTTCTTCAGATGGGAATTATGACAATGAAGAATCACCGTTTTACACCCTGCAGCTTTCGCAGCAAGCCCCATCAAACAATCATAGGGAACCGAACCATTAATATGAAAAATCTCTGTCTTCTCTGCTCTCAATACTTTCCAGGTTCGGAAAAACTTCCACAAAAATTTTGCTATTTTACCTGGAGCATCCTCATTGTCTGCTATTAGCTTTTTTCCCCCCAGAGTTTTCACTCTGTTATCGCCAAACTCCTCCTGATCCCGAAAGACCAGATAATCAAAATTTACTTTCTCCCTGTCCAGTTCCTCACATATGGATAAAATCAGGCTGGTGATTCCTCCTGCCCTTAAATCACAAGCCTGAAGCACACGAATGGGCTTCCTTTCCCTTCTTTCGTAGTTCAAGATGATTCCCCTTTCAGATAACACTTCCCATACCACTCTACAAACTTTGAGAGTCCTTCATAAAGACCTGTAGAAGGTCGAAATCCAAAATCCTTTTGTAGATCTTCAATATCTGCATATGTCTGATATACATCTCCTGGCTGCATGGGAAGAAATTCCTTTTTCCCTGGCTGTGTAATAATTCCCTGTTCCATCATACACTTCTCCAATGTTTCTACAAATGTAAGAAGATTTTGTGGCTGATGGTTTCCAATATTATAAAGTTT
>CAYWRB010000529.1:1787-2502 GCA_964460025.1 uncultured Hungatella sp. | reverse complement strand
ACCCGAAACATCTCTTGTAATGGAAACATTCTCTGATTTCTTTGTAATCTTGTCAATCTCATCGATGTAGATAATCCCATACTCCGCTTTCTGTATATCATAATCCGCAGCCTGAATCAGTTTCAGAAGAATATTCTCCACATCCTCACCCACATATCCTGCCTCCGTAAGAGCGGTTGCATCCGCGATGGCAAAGGGTACGTTGAGAATCTTGGCAAGGGTCTGAGCAAGATAGGTTTTGCCGCTGCCAGTAGGCCCTAACATCAAAATATTGCTCTTCTGTACATCCACATCCATTTTCTTAATGGAAGTAACACGTTTATAGTGATTGTAGACTGCTACGGACAACACCTTTTTCGCCGCTTCCTGTCCAATCACGTATTCATCCAGAAATGCTTTGATCTCCTTAGGTTTTAACAGATTGATATCGCCTAACCCTTCTGCGGCCTCGCCCTCTTCTTCCAGTTCTTCCTCTAAAATCTCGGAACACAGGTCAATACATTCATCACAGATAAATACATTGTTGTTGCCTGCAATTAATTTTCTCACCTGATCCTGACTTTTTCCACAAAAGGAACAGCGAATCCTATCATCAATTCTGCTTGGCATATTTATCTTTCATCTCCTTCTTAACTAACTTTTAATGTTTTGAAAGCACTGCATCAACCAAGCCATACTTTACAGCTTCTTCTGCGGTCATATAGTTATCCCGTTC
>CAYWRB010000529.1:0-1777 GCA_964460025.1 uncultured Hungatella sp. | reverse complement strand
GTTCCGTATCCCTCTCAATCACCTCAATGGGCTGACCGGTATTGGCCGCTAAAATCTCATTCAATTTCTTCTTGGTGCGGAGGATCTGCTCCGCCACAATCTGAATCTCCGTAGCCTGACCCTTGGCGCCGCCGGAAGGCTGATGAATCATCACTTCCGCATTGGGAAGGACAAAACGCTTTCCTTTTGCCCCGCCTGACAGAAGGAATGCACCCATACTGGCAGCCATGCCGATACACACGGTAGATACGTCACACTTAATATAATTCATGGTATCATAGATAGCCATACCTGCCGTCACGGATCCTCCCGGGCTGTTAATATACAAGTTGATGTCCTTGGACGGATCCTCCGATTCCAAAAACAGAAGCTGGGCCACAACCAGGCTTGCTGTCACATCATTGACCTCTTCTCCAAGAAAAATAATTCTCTCTTTAAGCAAACGGGAATAAATATCGTAAGAACGTTCGCCTCTGCTGGTGGATTCTATTACATAAGGTACCAAACTCATCTCTAATCCTCCTTACTTTTACAGGGAGAGTCTTATACCAGCTCTGCCTCTGCCACAAGGAAATCCACTGCTTCCTGAACAGCCAGGTCTTCCCTCATCTGCTTCAGTTCTCTCTCTCCCATAAATTCCTTTACTTTCTCTATATCCATCTTGTAGGAATCTGCCATCTTCTGAAGTTCTTCTTCCACTGCCTCATCGGAAATCTTGATATCTTCTGCCTTTACCACAGCCTCTAAAACCAGTCTGGTGCGGATGCTCTTCTCTGCCTGAGGTCTCATCTGCTCCTGCAGCGCTTCCATGGTCATACCGGTATATTCCATGTACTGATCCATAGACATTCCCTGGCTCTGCATTCTGCGGGCAGAATCGTTGATCATGTTCTGCACTCGGGTCTCCAGCATCTTCTCCGGGATCTCCATCGATGCATTCTCGATCACCTTCTCAACCACCCGGTTCTCATTCTCGGTTGCTGCGTCTTTCTGCTTTCTCTCAAGGAGTTTTGACCGGATATCCGCCTTATATTCATCCAGAGTATCAAATTCGGAAACTTCTTCCGCAAACTCATCGTTTAACTCGGGAAGCTCTTTCATCTTGATCTCTTTTACCGTAACTTTAAATGTGGCCGGTTTCCCTGCCAGTTCCTTCGCATGGTACTCTTCCGGGAACGTCACATGCACTTCACACTCTTCGCCGATGTTCTTCCCAATCAGCTGCTCCTCAAAGGTGTCAATAAAGGAGTGGGAACCAAAGGTCAGAGGATAGTTCTCGCTCTTGCCGCCTTCAAACCGCTTGCCGTCTACATATCCGTCAAAATCAATGACCGTCTGGTCTTTATCCTGTACCGGTCTGTCCTCAATGGTAAGAAGTCTGGCGTTCTGATTCTGCACCCTCTTCAGTTCATTCTCCACATCCTCATCGGTCACTTCCGCTGCCGCTCTCTCTACCTGGATTCCCTTATATTCGCCTAAAGTCACTTCCGGCTTTACGGCTACGGTTGCAGTATAGATAAATGGTTTCCCTTTTTCAATCTGAACCAGATCGATCTCCGGCCTTGACACAATCTCCAATCCGCTTTCATCGGCCGCATCCGGATAAGACTCATCTAATACAAGATTGGCAGCTTCCTCATAAAATACCTGTACGCCGTACATCTTCTCAATCATAGGCAGAGGAGCTTTGCCTCTGCGGAAACCTGGAATATTGAATCTTTTTTTATTGTTGTTATAGGCAGTTTTAATTGCCTTCTCGAAATTCTCAGCTGGCACT
>CAYWRB010000528.1:481-2504 GCA_964460025.1 uncultured Hungatella sp. | reverse complement strand
CGCTATGAGATCGCGCTGTGGGATGCTTTTGGCAATAGCTTTACGGAATCCAATAAGGTATGCTGGGGAACGGTGGACAAGAAGTCGGAAGCAGGATATTATAAAGCAACAGGATATGATGTTGCAGGCAATTTATATCGCCCAAGACCAGGGGATGCCTGGAAACCGTCAGGTGTATTGGGAAGTGATAGATTCTGGGGATACACCCATACCAGCAAAACGATACCCAAAGTATTGATCGAGCAGACACCTTTGGAGAATCCGGACGCCCTGTCAAAGGCTCAGCTGTCTGTGAGGATGGAGGATATCCATCAGGCTTTGATTGAAGGGAACGGTTCTTCTTCCGGAATAACCGGAACCATGCCGAAGGATAAAAAGGGCAGAGGCTACAAGGTTTATTTTGCCTTATATTCAGAGAAAACCGGATTTGGAAAAGGAAATGAGGTGCCCATTGTTCAAAAAGGGGACGGAACCATTGCAATCGATGAAAACGGAAGCAGCTTCTGCTATGTCAGAGATTCCATGCTGCCCGGGAGTGCAGGAGATTCCTATCTCATTGACGGACTTACCTCCGGAGAGACATACATGCTCCGAGTATTCGGAAGCTACAATTTAAATGATAATAAAGGAAATGTGTATGATGAGGAGCTGGGGAGTATACGTTTCGGTACCACCCTTATCAGTGCATACGGAAGGGTATACTATACCTTTACCAACAGGAATATCCTGACACAACCGCTTAATCAGGGAATTCCTACTTATGATCATGAGAAATATGAGAGCGCTACGGCACAGGAGATTTCCGTTACTATCAACACAAAACGGACGAATCCGCTGTTGGCCAGAGATTATTATGATCACTTTTATCTGGAACTGAAAGAGAGGAAAACCAATGAATCCCTGCTGCGGCTGAATTTTTCCAAACGGGAAACACAGCAGCTTCTGGGGCTGCATCAAACAGAACTTACGGTAACGGAGAGTCAGATCGTTGACGGGTATTATACTTACACATTAAGAGGAGTCAATGCCAATATTCCGGGAAACTCAAAGGGAGACTACAGTTATGAAATCCTTGGCGGCGGCTTAAAAGAGAAGCAGATGCCTTTGATCGAGATGAAGATTCCTGTAAAACAGCTACCGGAATCGGTCTGTGAGATGCTTCATGAGGGGGATGAAACAAGCTACCGATTTAAACTGTGGGATGCATTTCTTGCTTTGACGGAGGAGGAAGGAGTTCCTGCCTTTTCTACAGCTAGAACTGAACTATTCATTACTTTTGGGGAGATGAGCCTTACCAGCTTTAAGGACTACACCATTGTTTCCGAAAGCTTTGCTTCTCAGGGCTCGGAAGACAGCCACAATGTGACTTCATTGGCTTCTTCCTATTATCAGAGAAGATTCAGCACTTTAAAGAAGATGCCTTTCGTTACCATAGGAGGAGTTCTTCAGGTGGGAAGATACCTCTATCTGGTAGATGTTGACTTTCATGACGAGGATAATTCGATTGAAGGAAAGAAGATCAGGGTGCGCAATGTGAATACCAGCAGGAACAATACGGCATCCACCAAGGAAAGGCTTCTTGATTATGATCCGAAAGACAGCGGAGGACGGATTGCAGAGGTCAGCTTTGACTCTCTGATCATGAATTCGGATTATCGTCTGGAATTGGTTCCTGAGGACATCAGGAGAACCGGAAAGACTACGGAGCCCAGATATCAGAATCAAGTGCTGGATATTTATGAATATACGGCAGGAAGAGGTGTAACAGGCAACCTGTTCATGGTAGGGATCTCCCATCCTCTGCAAGGACTGACAGAGAATAAGAATGGAAAAGATATCTATCATACGGCTGCGGAATACAATAAATACGAGATAGGCAATTTCCAGTACGGAATAATGAAAAAAACCGAGGAAGGTACTATTGAGGTTGCAGACCGATCAAGAAGTAACCAGGTAATGGATCCAATCTCGGTAAGGCCGGGGCAGATCTATTATCTAAACCGTTTGCACCGTGACGGAGGTA
>CAYWRB010000528.1:0-471 GCA_964460025.1 uncultured Hungatella sp. | reverse complement strand
GACGCCGATCAGAAGCTAATACGCACAACAAGGACAGTTCAGTCTAATGGTTATATAAAAATACCTGAGGGAGCTGCCTACATGAGACTTTCCATGTACGGAGACCTGATCAGTTATCAGTCCCAAGTAATTCTGGTATATGATGAAGAAGACAGCGCTTTAAACAAACTTCAGATGGTTTCCGCCCCCAAGGAACTTGAAGCAGATGGAAAGACATTTGTCTTTAAGGAAGAGGACCTGGCAGAAGGCGATACAATAGCACTGGTAAGCGGAGAGTGGGCAGGAAGCGGAAATGGTTCGATTTCTGTTACTCTGCCAGATGGGACATCGGAGGATCATTACAGTGGATATACAGTCCAATATAATAAGGAGACGAAAACCTATACGCTGAAAGTGACTACGTCTCTCACAGACAGTAGTGGCAGCAGTGTCGCCCCTGATGTACGTATCGTTAACAGCGAGAAGATAAAA
>CAYWRB010000527.1:809-2504 GCA_964460025.1 uncultured Hungatella sp. | reverse complement strand
CGCGAGCGTGCCCAGGAGAAAGCAACACAACTCCCTCTCAGAGCGGACCTTTCACAATTCATTTAATCACGAAAAAACCACAGCCGCATAAGCTAATGCTTACACTGCTGTGGTCTCTCACCATTCTATTATACTAATTCAAGCAGAACTTCCATAGCGCCGTCGCCCTTGCGCTGTCCGATCTTAACAATCCTGGTGTATCCGCCATTTCTGCCCGCATACTTTGGTGCAATCTCTTCAAATAATTTCTTCGGAAGATCAACTGCCTTGGTATTTCTCTTTCTTCCGGCCGGTGTAGAAGGAACCTCCGTAACATCATAGAGAATCTTAAGCATCTGCCTTCTTGCATGAAGCCTGGATGGATTATCCTTCTTGATCTCCTTCTCTACCTCGTCATATACGGTAACTTTCTTGCCGTCTACAACTTCTTTCACTCTCTTGCCGTCTTTGTCCTTGCGAGGCACCTTTGCCATAACCTTTACTGTCTCGAAGTTATCTTTCTCTCTGACAGCCATAGCAATCAGGCTTTCCGCAAACTTACGTACCTCTTTTGCTCTTGCCTCCGTGGTTACAATCTTGCCATTGTAGATAAGGGCTGTTACCTGGTTTCTGATTAATGCTTTCCTCTGGCTGGATGTCCTACCCAGCTTTCTATATTTGGTATACTTTGCCATTGGTCTATTCCTCCATATTTAATGAAGTGCAGCTTCATGCCCGTCGGTCTTACTGTGCCGCATCATCCTTTTCTATCCCCCGGCTCCTGCATCTTTGGTCTTATGGAACCAGGTATCTCTGTCATTCATCACTTGGATTAAGCTGTAAGCCCAGTTCTTTTAACTTAGCCAGAACTTCTTCCAGTGACTTCCGTCCAAGATTTCGAACCTTCATCATATCTTCGGAGGTACGGTTGCACAGCTCCTCTACGGTATTGATTCCGGCTCTCTTGAGACAATTGTATGAACGGACGGACAACTCCAGTTCATCAATATTCATCTCCAGTACTTTTTCTTTTTCGTTATCTTCCTTTTCCACCATGACTTCGGCTGTCTTAGCATTCTCGGAAAGATCAATAAACAAGTTCAGATGCTCGCTGAGAACCTTAGCCGCAAGGCTGACTGCCTCGTCTGGCGCCAGGGTACCGTTGGTATACACATCTAAGGTCAGTTTATCAAAATCCGTAATCTGACCTACACGAGTGTTCTCCACAGACATATTTACACGTTCTACCGGCGTGTAGATAGAGTCTACAGCAATGACACCAATAGGAAGTTCTTCATTCTTATTCTTATCTGCGCTGACATAACCACGGCCTTTGGTGATGGTAAGTTCCAGATAGAACTTACTGTCCGTGCCGCCGCTTAAGGTAGCTATCACCTGCTCCGGATTCAGAATCTCGATATCCGGATCTGCCTGAATGTCAGCGCCTGTTATAACGCCTTCGCCTTCAAATTCAATGTAGGCGGTCTTAATCTCATTGCTATCGCTGCTGTTTTTGATTGCCAAACTCTTAATATTCATGATGATTTCAGTTACATCTTCCTTTACACCAGGGATGGAACTGAACTCATGCAAAACGCCGTCGATTTTCACCTGACTGACTGCTGCTCCCGGCAGAGAAGAGAGCATGATTCTCCTCAGGGAATTACCCAGGGTTGTGCCGTAGCCTCTCTCAAGTGGCTCTACTACAAACTTACC
>CAYWRB010000527.1:0-799 GCA_964460025.1 uncultured Hungatella sp. | reverse complement strand
TCTTCTGAAATCTCTGCGATCTCAATGTTTGGTTTTTCGAAATCGAACACTTTAGCCCCTCCTTTTGGGTATAATATATCGAGGCTTTTATACTCAAAATCTATTATTTGGAGTACAACTCGACGATAAGCATTTCATTTACTGGAACATCAATCTCGTCTCTTGTTGGCATCTCTTTTACAGTACCGCGCAAATTCTCCTGGTCAACATCCAGCCATGCTGGCACCATTCTTCCTGCAGTAACTTCCAATACGTCTTTGTATCTCTGGGAACCTTTGCATTTCTCTTTTACTTCAATCACATCTCCGGCTTTTACCAGGTAGGACGGAATGTTCACACATTTTCCGTTTACCAGAATGTGCTTGTGGTCTACGATCTGTCTGGTCTCTCTTCTGGTACGTCCGAATCCCATACGGAACACAACGTTGTCCAGTCTTCTCTCCAGAAGAATCATCAGATTCTCACCTGCCTGACCGCCCATTCTCTCAGCCTTGGCGTAGTAATTTCTAAAGGGCTTCTCTAACACGCCATAGATGAATTTTGCTTTCTGCTTCTCTCTTAACTGGAGACCATACTCACTTACTTTTCTGTTGGCTCTTTTTAATTCTCTGTTTGATTTTTTATCTATTCCTAAATAAATCGGGTCCAATCCAAGGGATCTACATCTTTTAAGAACAGGAACTTTATCAACTGCCACTTTTCGTACCTCCTAATTAAACTCTTCTACGTTTTGGTGGACGACATCCGTTGTGTGGAACTGGTGTCACATCCTTAATACTAGTTACTTCAATACCGCATG
>CAYWRB010000526.1:0-2507 GCA_964460025.1 uncultured Hungatella sp. | reverse complement strand
ATTCATATTGCACACGGCGTGCGCAATACGGCGGCGGGCCTGAGGTATGTGCTTTATGCCTTTGGAACAGATTTAAAGGATCCTTCCAAAACGATTGCAAGTCCTTCCGGGGTATTTCTGGTTCCCTTTGGGGAGGAAAGAGTGGGGGATGTCTCCAATGTGGTATTTACCAACGGAGCGATTGCCCGGGAAAATGGGGATATTTATATTTATTATGCATCCTGCGATACCAGAATGCATGTGGCAACCACTACGATTGACAGGATGGAAGAATATCTTTTCAACACTCCGGAGGATCCTCACAGGTCGGCGGATTGCGTGAAGCAGAGGTGCGCCCTGATTCGGAAGAATCTGGAAATCCTGGGAAAGTAAACTGGAGGGAAAGGCGAAAAAATATTATAAATTCAGATTCGATAGAAATGCTCAAAAATGCAAAAATAAGTCGTGCATTTGCTAAATGCATTTTGTTGCAATTCTGGTGATACTGTGTTATACTGACTTCAATGTGATAGCAGAGAGGAAAGGCAGGCGGGAGATGCCTGCCTTTTGTGTTAGCATAAGGATGGCTGGCGGAGCCTGACATCCGTTGCTTTGCCGGCTGGATCGTAATCATATGATCGGCCAAACGGTATAAAGACAGAAGGGTGGGGAGTCGGATGAGGAAAACGACAATTCAGGGAATTGCTGAAACGTTGGGATTTTCAAGGAACACATTATCTATGGCCTTGAAAGGAAATGATATGGTTTCGCCAAAAACCCGGGAGATTATTTTGAGATATGCGGACAGTATTGGCTATCCCATCATATCTCAGGAAGTCCGGGAGAAGGAAGACGAGGACGCATGTTACCGCGTTATGATTCTGAAGAAGCCTGACGTTGCCGTGTACTGGGATAAAATTGTGAACGGAATTTCTGAGGAAGCCAGCCGGAACCATTGTCAGACGCAGGTGGCTGTGGTAACGGATGAGGCGGAGCGGGAAGGGCGTCTGCCGCTGGGATTAAACGAAACGGTTCAGGCGGTTTTCTGTGTGAAGATTATTGGGGCAGATTATATTAAGAAAATTAAGGAAAAAGGGATTCAGGTTTATATGCTGGACACCTGCCTGAAGGAATACGGGCATAGGGAGTACCGCGGAATCACGAAAGAGGAAATGCTGGGGGATGTAATTAAACCGGAAGGAACCAACACAACCATGGAGCTTGTGCATCATCTGCTGGCTCAGGGAATGAGAAGGATCGGTTTTTTGAATGATTCCAGCAGCGTCTATGAGACCATGCATGACCGTTACAATGGATTTGTGCAGGGGATGAGGCAGGCAGGGGTGGAACTGGATCCCCGCATCGTGCTTGCGGATGTGAAGAGCAGTAATTTCTATGAGGATCGGGTGTTTGAGAAGATAGTAGAAAGTTATGCTCAGTTGCCGGAGGCAGTGGTTTGCGGCAATGATATGATTGCCAAATTTCTGACACAGACCCTGCGGAGAAAGGGCATCCGGGTGCCGGAGGACGTAGCGGTGACTGGATTCGACAACGATGAGGACGGCATGCTGGAGCCTTTCTTTACCACTGTGCATGTGGATGCCAAATGGCTGGGAAGACGGATGGTGCAATGTTTTTTGCGGCGGATGCAGTTTCCCGACGCGCCCTATGAAAAGATCGTCATGCAGGGAGAAGTGATCATACGCAAATCATCCTGCCGGTGAGAGACAGATAATATGGTCATTATCGTGCAAAAAAGGGGATTGCTATAGTATTTATAATGAGGATAAGGGAAGAAGAGAGAAAGGGCCTGGAATTTTAGATTTCAGGCCCTTTTAATGCATTAGTAATAATACACAAAAATAGTGCAAAATAGTGCATTTATAAAAAGATTATTTATTTAATGTGCCAAAATGCAAGTAAATGCACAAATAATATTGACTCTTATTGGATAAAGTGTTTTAATATATATAATCAATTTAGAGATAGCACGAAAATGCATTAAAGCAAAATGAGATTTATATTAGAGCAAAATCGTGCAAAACACACTAAGGAGGGGAGAGGAAAAGCAAAAATGTCTTTTGACATGAAAAACGTAAATCAGGAAAGTGAGGTATCCTATGGCAGCAAGTAAAGAGAAAAAAGGAAAAGGCTTTAACAGCCCTGCGGTGATCTGGAAGGATATGAAGCGGGACAGATGGCTGTATTTCCTGCTATTACCGGGCATTATTTTCTTTATAATTTTTAAGTATATGCCTATCTTTGGTTTAAGAATTGCATTTATGGATTACAACCAGTACGCACCGGAAAGCAGTACCTGGGTAGGACTTAAACATTTTACCAGGCTGTTTACCACAAATTCTTTTGTACCGGTACTGATTAACACCATTAAGATTGCAGGCCTGAAGTTGTTAATTGGTTTCCCGTTCCCCATCATTTTAGCACTTATGCTGAATGAGGTGACAAATCTGAAATTTAAAAAGGCGGCGCAGACGTTCCTGTATCTGCCCCACTTTGTATCATGGGTT
>CAYWRB010000525.1:0-2518 GCA_964460025.1 uncultured Hungatella sp. | reverse complement strand
GAAACAAATCAGTCGTTGGATACATTGATTGCTAATTCGATTGATTTAATACAATATGCAAGACAACTTGTTGCAAAACAGGTAAACTTGGTGCAGCTTATGACATATTATTCCCTTGGCAAATGGATTGTAGAGGTACAGCAGGAAGGGCAGGAGCGCGCTCAATATGGGAAAAAGGTTATAAAAGCTTTGTCTGATCGCTTAACAGAAAAGTTTGGCAGAGGTTTTTCAAAGGCAAATTTAGAATTTTTCAGACGATTTTATTTGAATTATGAAGATCGAATTGCCGAAACAGTGTTTAGGCAATTTGCAATCGAAAAAACTGAAACAGTGTTTAGGCAATTGGAAGAAAATCCGCCATTTATTGTGTCTTGGTCGCATTATTTACAGCTTATGCGGATTGAAAGTAAAGAGGAACGAAGTTTTTATGAGATAGAGTCTGCTAAATCCGGATGGGGAATCAGAACATTGCAAAGGCAATATAATTCCAGCTTGTATGAAAGACTGGCACTTAGCAGAGATAAGGACGCCGTAATGCGATTGGCAAGAGAGGGAAATGTAATTTCTAATCCCAAAGATATTGTGAAACAACCTACTGTGTTAGAGTTTCTTGGCTTGGAGGAAAAAGCAGAATATTCTGAAAGTGATTTGGAAACCGCTATCATCGATAAGCTTCAAAAGTTTTTGCTTGAGTTGGGTAAAGGTTATCTCTTTGAGGCAAGACAGAAACGATTTACTTTTAATGAAGACAATTATTATGTGGATCTGGTCTTTTATAATCGACTTTTACGTTGTTATGTTTTAATTGATTTAAAAGTAGACAAGCTGACGCATCAGGATATTGGACAGATGCAGATGTATGTGAATTACTATGACCGATATGAAAAACTTGATGAAGAAAATCCGACAATTGGCATTCTGATGTGTAGGGAAGCGAATGATGCACTGGTAGAGATTACTCTGCCCAAAGATGCGAATATTTATGCTTCTCAATATAAACTTTATTTACCAGATAAAAAGTTATTACAGGATAAGCTCAGACAATGGATTGAGGAGGAAGAATCATGAGCATAACAGTTACCACAGAAAAACAATTGGAATCAGACATTGAGGCTTTTCGATCCGTTTTACGAATTTTCGTAAAACGGATCGAATGCACCTTTAGGGAACTGAAGCAGCAGGTTGGCGCGTTCTGCTATCAATTCTGATCAAAGCACATGCCAAAGCTGAGCTATTACCAGAAGAAAGAGGATCCGGCTCCTGCATTGCAATGGGGCTGCTACAGAGCCTTTCCATTTATTATATTGGAAAGATCCGTTCTAGCTAAATCCGTTGCCAGAGGACACCCTCCCAAGGAAGAATTCGGAATCAAGTAGGGTGTATATCAAAGAAAAGAACACCGAAAAAACACGGAAAATCACCTAAAATCACACGGATTTCTCCCACAGAAATCCGTGAGGGTAGATGTATGGCAGGTTCTGGACGTGTGGTGGCGATCATCAAGTTATAGATTAAAAATCTTGTATGACAGGTAATTGTGTTGTACAATAAAATAAATTAGTTTTATACACAAACAAGAATCAGGAGGTATTTTTATATGGCCAGTATGAATTGTCATTATTACAGCGCAACTTTAAAAAATAATATTTCCCTGAATGTGGTGATTCCGTCTCCCCAAGGGAATGAGCAGATTGTAGACAAGTCGATTCAGGCTCAGTACGGTTATGAATCAGGACTTCCGGTGGTATATCTGCTTCACGGTGCATACGGAGACTATAGCTCCTGGATGCGCTACAGCAATGTGGAGCGGTATGCCCAGGACAGGAGATGTGCTTTGGTTATGGCATCTGCAGGGAATAATTTCTATCAGGATATGTATCGGGGGCTGCCTTACCGCAAGTTCTTTACGGAAGAGCTTCCTACATTCATTACCAGCGTATTTCCGGTTTCCAAAAAGAGAGAAGACACTTATATTGCCGGATTTTCCATGGGAGGTTACGGAGCCTGGTATCTTGCACTGTCCACTCCGGAGTTGTATTCCAAAGCTGCCAGTATGTCCGGCGCACTGGATATCGCAGCTTCCTACCAGCAGTCGTCAACAGGAATCATTGATAATCCGTTCCCGTGGAACGATATTTTTGAGCATCCGGAGGCTCTGGCAGGCAGTGACAGAGACCTGTTTGAACTGCACAGAAGATGCCAGGAGAAGGGGATGGCTCCTAAGCTTTATCAGGCATGCGGAACGGAAGATTTTCTGTATAAGATGAACCAGGAAGTTCACAGCCGTATGAAGGATATGGGAGCAGATCTGATTTATGAGGAGGGGCCCGGAGGACATAACTGGGATTTCTGGGACAACTATATCCGGAAGATTTTGGATTGGATGTTGGAAAAGTAGATACCTGCCAGGCAGAGGGTACCGTGATATAGATGATAACATGCAGGAGAGGGGCCGTTGCGGTTCCTCTTTTTATAATTCACAATAATTATCCGCCTCTTACACATGAAAATTTATCCT
>CAYWRB010000524.1:0-2524 GCA_964460025.1 uncultured Hungatella sp. | reverse complement strand
GAGCCCAGACCTGAATTGGCTTTCAGATAAGAAAGAGCATTGTTCAGCTTGCCTACGAAATCCTTCATGGAAGAAACCACATCGTCTTCCGCTTTGCTCAGCGCTTTCGCAGATTCTTCGCTTCCGTCTGCTTTGGCCAATGCCTGGTCATACTTCTGGAATACGTTGCCTGCTTTGCTGCTGGTCAGTTTTGCAGATGATGACTCCAACTCCTCAAGCACGGTCTGATATCCCATAAGGAATCCGGACATGCTGCTTGAGCTGGCATAAGTCTTATTGGTGCCTGTGGTTTGGCTGCTGCTTGTCTTGTTGGTACTGTTTGTCTTATTGGTGCTGTTTGTCTTATCCGTACTGGTTGTGTCAGATATGCCATAGGTTTCTTTCAGCCTGTCGGCTTCCGCATTTGCATTGTCCGCCCAGCTGTCGCTGTTGAACATATCACTGCTTCTTCCATAGCTGCCAAGAGAACTGCTGCCGTAGCTGTTGTAGCCGCTGTAAGGACTAAAGCCCAATGATACTCCACCAACTGCCATTACAATTCATCTCCTTTCTTTATACTTCTATGGTGCGTCCGCACCCTAAACACAATGGTGAGAAACTTATTAAGGTTTCTCTTAAATATATCGGTACATTTTTCCATAAATATAAGGTTGTTCATACTTTATTCAAAAATCATTTAAAAACCTTTTACAGTCTACACATGATTTCTTCATGAATGGGGCATATACTGTGAAACATAGAAACAAAAGCAGTTGCCAGTCTAAATGCTTATAAGATTTTTTTCATAATACTCGAGCTGACGGCCTTCGTGGTTGTCAGCTCTCCTCCCTTTTCCCCTTGTGAATTATGGCTTGTGTTTATGAAGTAAACAGAATATACTTAATTTTATGAAAATATTATTTTGGAATACCCATAAAAATTCAGACATTGATTCTTATATATATGATTTTGCAGAGGGGCAAAATAATGAATTCTAATCGTTTCATGGAACTCGTAACCAGATTGATTCAGTTAAATAACTGCTGACGGATTACTGTTTGAATACCCACTTGTATGTGGGTATTTTTTGTCCGTCTTTACTGCATAGGACTAGCCTCCCTGCACATAAGTATAGACCAAATGCAAGGGGGGCATACGGCATGATTCGAACATTGCATGGAATAGTCTGGGGACCGGTTCTTTTGACACTGCTTCTGGCAGTAGGGATCATCTATACCTTTCGTTCAGGCGGATTTCAGATATTAGGAATAAAAATATGGTGGAAGGAGACTGTTGGAAGCTTTTTCCGCCATAGCAATCACTCCGAACACGATGCGGAAAATTATGTGTCTAAAACTCAGGCGGCATGTACTGCCCTTGCGGCTACCATTGGAACGGGCAACATTGTAGGAGTCGCCACAGCCCTGACTGCCGGAGGTCCGGGAGCAATCTTCTGGATGTGGATTTCGGCTGTCATTGGAATGGCTACGGCCTATGGCGAGACATGGCTTGGGTTGAAATATCGTTACAAAAACCAGAAGGGAATCTGGGTGTGCGGACCGGCAGTTTATATAAGCAAAGGCCTTCACATGCCGGGGCTGGGGATCATTTACGGAGTGCTGTGTCTGTTGGCTTCTTTGGGGATGGGAAGCATGGTCCAGTCCAATGCCGTGGCCCAGACCATAGAGTTTTCCACAGGAATACCACCGATTATCTGTGCAGTGATCATTACATCTGTCACTTGCTGCGTGGTTGCAGGAGGAATTTCCAGGATCGCACAGGTGACAGAACATTTGATTCCCTGGGCGGCAGGGATTTATATGGGATTTTCTTTTATGATTCTGGTGCTGTGTTACCGGCAGATTCCGGGAGCATTGAAAGAAATTTTCCGATGTGCGCTGATCCCGGAGGCAATTCTGGGCGGAGTCGGCGGATACGGACTCAGCAGAGGGTTCCGCTACGGCATTGCCAGAGGTGTCTTCTCCAATGAGGCAGGGCTTGGAAGTCTGGCAGGGCTTCACGGAGCCACGGAGGATACAACGCCTGAGGAACAGGGGATGTGGGCCATGTTTGAAGTATTTTTTGACACCATCGTCATCTGTACCCTGACAGCCCTTGTGATTCTATGTGTGACCGGAGGCAATCTGTCAGGGCAATATGGGGACGGAGCCGTACTGACGGCCCGCTGTTTCGGTACTGTGCTGGGAAAACTGGGGGAATACCTGGTATCGGCCTCTATGATAATCTTTGCTTTTGCCACCATGATCGCCTGGTTCTTTTTAGGCCGGCAGACTTTGGAAGCTGTTATGGAACAGATTAGCCGGCGGATTCCTCTGTCCGAAGAATGGAGGAAAAAAATCAGGCTGGGGTACTTATTTTTGTATGGATATGCCGTATTTTTAGGATGTGTAAGCAATCTTACGGCGGTTTGGGAGCTTTCCGATATCTGGAACGGGATGATGGCATTTCCCAATATTTTAGCATTGCTTCTGCTTCGGAGGCAGGTTGGGTATCCGGGGAGGAAACATTGATTGCCGCTGTTCAT
>CAYWRB010000523.1:0-2526 GCA_964460025.1 uncultured Hungatella sp. | reverse complement strand
CATTTAATGAACTGAACGGAAGAATATACGGTGTGCCGATGCGTTTTGAGTGGACCGGTCTGTACGTAAACCGGGAAGTACTGGCCCAATACCCTGGTGTAGAGATCCCTACGAATTTCCAGGAATTACTGGCAGCATGTCAGGCACTGCGTGACCAGGGCTTGGAGAATCCTATGATTTTAGCCGGCAAGAACGTAAACAACATATCTCAGTTTGACTTTCAGTATCTGGCATGTGTGATTAGCAACAATAATCCGAAATATTACGAACAGATGTTAGACGGAGAAATCGGATTTACCGATGAAATGTTCGTAAAAATGTTTGAGAAATTCGGACAGATGAAAGAGTATGTGTCGGAAGATTCCCTTGGTGTAGATACGGATGAGGCGGTCAAACGTTTTATCCGCGGTGAAGGCGCTTTTTGGGTAGCCCATGGCAACGAACTGACTCGTATGAGAGAACTGGCAGGAGACGAATTTGACTTTGTGATGGTACCTACGGTACTTCAGGATGAAAATGAAGAACGTGTTTTCAACTGTGGACAGGCGATGGCACTGGCAGTGGTAGAATCAAGCGAATATCCGGATCAGGTACGTGATCTTGTGGCGGAATTCACATCACCGGAGGCCAGCAATATTTTTGCTACGGAAGGAAAAGGAATGCCTGCAGCTCTTGGCACAGAGGAACTTCCCGATCCTGCCCTGGAGCCCTGCCGTGAGTGGTTTGCAAGTGAAAAAAAGGTGGGACATGCGGACCTTGTGTGGGTACCTGGAATCAAAGACATTATGAAGGAGATCACTCAGAAGTGGTATATGGGTGACAGCATTGAAAATGTGCTGAAGGAATGGGATGCACAGCACCAGCGTCTTCTGGAATCAAATCCGGATTTTATCAAGAATTTTGTAAGGAGTGAATAATCGGGAAATCAAATGTTCCGAAACAAAAGAAAGTACCATAAAAACAGTAAGGAGGGTGGAATCATATGTCAGACAGAGTAAAAGGGAGATCAGCCATCGTGACGGGAGCAGCTCGTGGAATCGGACGTGCCATCGCGATGAAGCTGGCAGAAGAAGGGGCGGATGTGTTGGTAAACACACGTAATCCGGAGACTTTGGAGGCAGTCTATCAGGATGTGAAAAAGGCAGCAAAAGGCGGAAAGGTAGCGAAATTCCTGGCTGACGTAAGCTTTGAAGATCAGGTAGAGGCTATGTTTGACCATGCTCTTGCAGAATTTGGAAAGATAAATATCCTTATAAATAACGCAGCCGTAGTAAATCCCCGGCCGGCATTACAATACACGTCGGATTTTTGGGATGAAAATCTGAAGATTGATTTGTATTCCGTATATTATACCAGTACCAGAGCGGCCCGTGAGATGGTAAAAGCCGGGGAAAAGGGAAGTATGGTAAACTTTTCTTCTATCGGCTCCACACAGCCACATAGGAATCTTCTGGCATATGACACAAGTAAAGGAGCCATCGATTCCTTTACCCGCGCCATGGCATTGGAGCTGGCGCCCTTTGATATTACGGTGAATGCCATCGCTCCGGCCTCGATTCTGGGTGCCTGTGTGGCTCCCATGGATCCTGAAAAGGCAGCGGCAAGAGATCCCAAAGATTTTGCAACACCCATCACCAGACAGGGAACCCCTGAGGATGTTGCCAATCTGGCACTATTCCTGGCAAGTGAGGAATCTTCCTACATAACAGGTCAGGTGATTGCCATTGACGGAGGCCTTGGCGTACAGGCACGGCCTGTGATTATGGCACCCCTTCAAATCACACCTCAGAATGTGAAAGAAAAAAATATTCGGTGATTCAGAAAAAATAAAAACTGCCGCCTGGCGATTGTGCAATCACAGGGCGGCAGTTTTCATCAAAAACCTTATAAGGAGCAGATAGATGAAGCTGACAGAACAGATTTACTTATGCGGAAGCGGCGCCTTTGGATTGACTCCGGATGGGGACTGCCACTGCTACGTACTGGATGGCGGAAGTGAACTGGCATTGATAGACTGCGGGCTTGCAGAAAATCCTCGGGCCATCCTTCTTGAAATGGAAAACGATGGACTGGACATTAAAAAATTGAACTATGTGCTTTTGACCCATGCACATCCGGATCATTCCAATGGCTGTGCCTGGTTGAAAGAGCATCTTGGTATTCAGGTGATTGCCAGTGAATTTGAAGCACAGATACTGGAAAAAGGAGTCTTGGAGGCACTGGGAGTATGTGAGGCGGATGGAAATTATCAGCAGTTTGCAGGGATGGTTCACAGCGAAGCAGACCGTTTGATTAAGGACCAGGAAGTTATCTGGGTTGGAGACTTGAAGATTACCGCTCTTTTAACTCCGGGGCACACAAAAGGTTCTACCAGCTATGAGGTGGAAATCGGAGGGCTTCGGCAGCTGTTTACCGGAGACGAGGTGTTTTACCGCGGATTTATCAGTGTATTAACTCCTCCGTTTTCCGACTTTGAGCATTATTATGAAGGATTGAAAAAGCTGAAGGACAGGAAGATAGACGGGC
>CAYWRB010000522.1:0-2528 GCA_964460025.1 uncultured Hungatella sp. | reverse complement strand
AAAATCTTTTCTTCTTGAGATTGAGCGCAGAGTCTCCGCCGACTGTGTTATCACCATTGACCAGACGGAGTATGAGGTTGCCTGTCGTTTTGCAAAGCAGCGCATTACACTCAGGTATACACCTGGCATGGACGAAATATATGTCGTTGAGGCTGACGGGACTTTGACCCCCATACATCTGTTAAACAAGCACGATAACGCTTCCGTGAAGCGTGATAAAGTCCGTCTCACAGGAGGTGATGACTGATTATGGAACTTACAGCCAGGTATGGTCTTGAATTCAATCCATTTCTAAAGAATTCAAAAGAAGTCCTTTTTAAGGGCAGCGAATTCAACGAAGCTGTTTTCCGCCTTGATTACCTTGCAAAAACAAAAGGCTTCGGACTTCTTACAGGGGCTCCGGGCAGAGGGAAAACAACGGTTGTACGGCAATGGTCATCCTCTTTGAACCCTTCCCTGTTTAAGGTGATATACACAAGCCTTTCTACTGTTACCGTAAATGATTTTTACAGGAACCTTGCAGCGTCTCTGGGGGCACAGGCCGCATACCGCAAGACGGAAAACTTCCATGCCATTCAGGGGGAGATTACACGTCTTGCCTTGGATAAGAAGAAGACACCCGTTATTATCATTGATGAGGCCAATTACATAAGCAATGCTGTCTTAAATGACTTGAAAATCCTTTTCAACTTTGAAATGGACTCCCGGGACAGGGCTGTGATCCTGCTTGTTGGTCTGCCGCAGCTGAACCATACTTTACAGCTTGCCATTCATGAGCCTTTACGCCAGCGTATCATAATGAATTACAACATAGACGGCTATACAAAGGAGGAAGGAAGAGCCTACATCGACAGCAAACTCAAAGGTGCCGGCTGTAACCAGAGTGTTTTTGACGATTCAGCCATTGAGGCGGTCCTGAATGCCTCTGATGGTACAGCCAGAATGATCAGCAAGCTGTGCCATAGTGCTCTCATCATAGGCAACAGCCAAAATATAAATCTTATCACCGCTGACACAGTTATGCAGGCAATAAACGAAAGCACTCTTGCTTAGGAGGTTAGGAATGATACAATTCAAATATCACAGCGGCAGCTCCGTAAAAAATGGAACAATAAAAATCATCTCATCATCCTTTCCCGTAGAAGCTGATATAGAAGCAAACGGCTGGAACTTTCATATCATAGTCGGAAAACACGCAAACGGTAACTATATTTGCATCCCCAACTGGAGCATAGGAAGTGAACTTGCAGGATTTGAGGATATCTTCTGGAACAGTGAGCGGCTGGCGAATTATACAACACTGGGAAAATTGAACTCCAGTATCATTGCAGCAGCCGTTGCTGAATTAAGTCATGTCATATAAATTCCTGAAAACATACTCCCATCAATGAATGTGATTGGGAGTATGTTTATATAAAACAATGTGCAGAACTGACATCAGACAATTTGTCGCCGCCCATGCTGCCACTCCGGAAACAACTCTGAATAATGTACAAAATGGAGCATCATTTAATTTGCGGAACAACACCAACGTCAGACAGGTATTGCCCAAATAGTAACCATCCATAACCGTCAGCGTCATGGCAAGGTCAGGTTTCTGCATATTCGTTAAATATACCGGAAGAAGATACTGCACTCTCCCCTGATATCCCTGTGGGACCACAAGCCCCGGCTCTATTACAGCCTTCCTTCTTCCAAGCTCTACTGCTGTTTCAAACAAAAGCGGCAGATTCTTGGCTTTCCGAATTTTAGCTGGAATACGTTCCAGGTTCTCCTCATCCCCCAATATGTGATTTACATTTACTCTTATAGGCCACTCTGGATTAAAGTTAATGCTACTCTGCGCCATATGATAGACGGGCTTTTGTGGTAATGGCTCGATGTATCTTAACTTCGGAGACATCTCATCACAAAAACCTCTAAAATACCAATCTCTTAAAGAATCCGAAAAATTGTTTCTTTCAAAATAGCCATAAATCCCTTTGTACTGTCGTGTGTATAATCCTGTATGGAAGCAGACACATTCATTCTCCAAATGGAAAATACTGTCTGCCTTTCTTGGATCACTTTCTGAATTAAAATCAATAACCTGCTTGCGAAAAATTGTATGTATGTACCGTTCTAAAATGGGTGTGTCTGTATTTTTTGTTTCCCGGCTCGGCTTTCGGAATTTCCAAGACTCCGGCAGAGCCAACCTCTCCAATTCCGCTAAATGTCCGTACCAATCCGGTACATATGCAAATTCAAATAAATCCGGTGCTATCATCTGTTTCCTCTTTTCCTGTGATTTTCTGTACTCATATCTGTTTTCTGTCTTTGCTTCCATCTCTTTCATCATGAGCCTCCTTTTTGTTTTCTCTTGAAATATAAAATAGGTGTATCGCAATTCTATCGTTCTGTGAATTGCGATACACCTATCAATGCGTTTTTATCCATGGGCAAATTTCAGTAACTTCAACAAACATCGCATTCTACGTTGCTTTCCTGTGTCCATGTGATTTCTCCTTTTATGGTGTAATTTATTTCAT
>CAYWRB010000521.1:0-2530 GCA_964460025.1 uncultured Hungatella sp. | reverse complement strand
AGGTGGAAGTCATCGGGCCGGCTCAGGCGGCTATCTACAAAGTTAATGATATCTATAGAAAAATTTTATATTTGAAACAGGAAAACTATGGTATACTAGTAACCATCAAGGACAAGCTGGAAACGTTCAGCCGTGCTGCCCCCTGGTTTTCCCATGTAGTAATCCAGTATGATTTTGCATAATGAATACATGAAAAAGAAGGGAATATAAACGATGGCAATTCGAACAGTAAGAGTGGTTGGAGATGATATTTTATACAAACCGTGTAAACCGGTAAAGGCCATGACGCCTCGTCTGTTAGATCTGGTGGAGGATATGTTTGAGACCATGTATGAAAGCAACGGTGTAGGTCTGGCTGCCCCTCAGGTAGGTATCTTGAAGCAGATCGTCGTCATCGATGTGGATGACGGCAAACAGTATGTGTTTGTCAACCCGGAGATTCTTGAGGAGGAGGGAAGCCAGACAGGACAGGAAGCCTGTTTAAGCGTTCCCGGCAAGTACGGCATCGTCACCAGGCCCTATAAGGTGAAGGTCAGAGCCTTTGATGAAAATATGGATGAATTTATTTTGGAAGCGGAAGATCTCTTGGCCAGAGCCATCTGTCATGAGTGCGCTCATCTAAAAGGGGAACTTTATATCTCGGTCATCGAAGGGGAACTGATGGACGCAGAGGAGGAAGAAGAATAAGCATGAAGATTGTTTTTATGGGAACACCGGATTTTTCCGTTCCGGTTTTGGATGCTTTGGCAGGCGGAGGGCACCAGATCGCAGCCGTGGTGACCCAGCCGGATAAGCCGAAAGGAAGAGGCAAAGCGGTTGTCATGAGTCCGGTAAAAGAAAAGGCACTGGAACTGGGAATTCCCGTATATCAGCCGATAAAGGCAAGAGACCCTGAGTTTGTTCAGGTATTAAAAGAGTTAGATCCGGATGTCATTGTGGTTGTGGCCTTTGGCCAGATCCTGCCCAAAAGCATTCTGACACTTCCAACCTTTGGCTGTGTCAATATCCATGCTTCCCTGCTTCCCAAATATCGGGGAGCCGCCCCGATTCAATGGGCTGTGATCCATGGGGAGAAGGAAAGCGGCGTCACGACCATGATGATGGATGAAGGCATAGACACCGGGGACATGCTTGAGAAGCGGTCCGTAGAATTAAGTCCCGACGAGACAGGCGGCAGCCTTCATGATAAATTAAGCAGAATGGGGGCAGAATTAATCCTGTCTACCTTATCAAAACTGGAAGAGGGAACCCTTGTGCCCACACCCCAGACAGAGGAAGATTCCTGTTATGCCAAGATGCTTACAAAAGCCATGGGGGACATTGACTGGACCATGGACGCGGTTTCCATTGAACGGATGATACGGGGGCTTAATCCCTGGCCCAGCGCTTATACCAGATGGAATCAGAAAACCTTAAAAATCTGGAAGGCCAAGCCTCTTGATCAAGAGTATGAAGGAGCTTGCGGAGAGGTGGTTTACACGGACAAAGGGGCCATTTATGTAAAGACCGGAAAAGGCACCCTCTCCATTGAGGAGCTGCAGCCGGAGGGTAAGAAGCGGATGGAGACAGAAAGCTTCTTACGGGGGTATCCGGTAAAGCTGCATACTGTGTTTGAAAGGAGTTGTTAGTATGATGTATGGTTACGGATATGGTTTTTTTGATCCTACGATGATTCTGGTGCTCATCGGGGCGGCTCTGTCCATGTGGGCGTCTGCCAGGGTGAACAGTACGTTTCAAAAGTATTCCCGGGTCAGAAGCATGACCGGGATGACCGGAGCGGAAGCGGCCAGAAGACTTTTGAATTCCCAGGGGATTTATGATGTATCCATCGAAGCCATTTCGGGCCAGCTGACCGACCACTATGATCCCAGAACCAAAACCCTGCGGTTGTCAGAGCCGGTTTACCAATCCACATCGGTTTCCGCCATCGGCGTGGCAGCCCACGAGTGCGGCCATGCCATTCAGGACAATGTCAACTATGCACCGTTGAAGCTGCGTGGCGCCTTTGTCCCTGTGGTAAACTTAGGAAGTCAGTTGTCCTGGCCTCTGATTCTGATCGGCCTTATAATCGGCGGTATGGGAAGCACCATGGTAAATATCGGAATCTGGATGTTTGTGCTGGTAGTTCTTTTCCAGTTAATCACCCTTCCCGTAGAGCTGAACGCGTCCAGAAGGGCTGTTGTTCTTCTGGATCAGACAGGTATTCTCCACGGCGAAGAGGTTGGGCAGACCAGAAAAGTTTTAGGTGCGGCAGCGTTAACCTATGTGGCAGCGGCGGCGGCTTCTATTTTACAGCTTCTGCGTCTGGTGATTCTGTTCGGAGGAAGAAGGGACCGTGACTGATACCATATCTTCCCGCAACATCCGGGAGCTTGCGTTAGATGTTTTGTATGAAATTTTGGAAAAGGGCGGATACAGCCATGTGGTATTAAACCAGGCCTTAAGCAAGTATCAGTATCTGGAAAAGCAGGACAGAGCCTTTATCACCCGTGTGACGGAAGGAACCTTGGAATACCTGATACAGATTGAC
>CAYWRB010000520.1:0-2538 GCA_964460025.1 uncultured Hungatella sp. | reverse complement strand
ATTTACATACTGAATATGCTCGATCTTATAAATACAGTCCTCAATGCTCTCCGTGCCGCGGCTGCATTGGTTAAAGACCTTGCGGGAGATTTCATAGATCAGTTCCACCGTATCTGCAGTAGTGTTTTTGACCCGCAGATCCAGCCGCCCCTTAAAGTAGATGGTCACCGCCGACATGATCCTCTCGTCCGTGCTTCTGGCCCCTCTGATCACCAGAAGGATCCGGTTATCGTTTTTAATCCGTCCAAGCACCAGAAGAATAATGAAGATTCCGGCCGACCCCAGGCCTGCCGTTATGTAATCCCCCACACCGCAGGAAAGTCCTGCCACGATGGCCCAGAAAATATAAACGGTATCTCTGGAGTCCTTGATTGCTGTCCGGAAACGGACGATGGACAAAGCTCCTACCATGCCCAGAGAAAGGGCCACGTTATTTCCGATAGCAGTCATCACAACAGTGGTAAGCACTGTCAACACCACCAGGCTCACATTAAATTTTCGACTGTAGACAGTTCCCGCATGAGCCAGAAAATAAGAGAGATATATTACGAAACCCAGAGCAGATGCCACCAGAATCTGCCCTGCAATCTCCTCCACGTTCAGTACCTCCACCTGCCGCATCAGATCTGCCAGATAACCGTTCATTGTTTCTCCTTTTTCCATATAAGCATTGTTTTCCGTATTTTTATCATAGCATAGGCGCTCTCGCCATACAGTATTTGCTCACAGACACTTCGCTCTGGTTACAGCTTCGGATGATATCCCGGATATAGCTGAAAAGGAAATGGTTGTACTTTACCTCCAGGATCACCGCCCAGGGTTCCAAAACTGGATACAGACCGGGATTTTCTTCAAAAAAAAGCGGACCATGCCCCTCCAGAGCCCGTATCTGCCCGTCCAGTGTGATCCGTATATTGTTCTCCGCCTTTACATATGCTTTCCGCTGATATTCCAGTATAATTCGAGGAAGATATCCGTCCCGGTTCATAATCCCATAGCATTCCGCCGCAAATCCATCTTTGCAGGAGAGCAGAGACCCATAATCGCCAGATGCAATCCGCTGCGCGTCTTCCCTTTTTATTTTCAGAGAACGTTTCAGCTGATTACTGCCCTGCTTCTGTTTCATTTCCAGATAGACATCCGCAGCCCCCGGCTCATAGATCCGAAGCCGTATCTTGCGCCGCTGCTCCAGCCCATCCTCCTTACCCCAGTAGTCACGGCTTCGGATGGTGTCAAAATACAGTGAGCGCACCAGATAGCCTCCTTCAGGTCTGTTATGGGGATCCTGCGGCAGCAGTGCATCAAGCTTTCCCTCCAGCCGTAGTTTTTGTGTCATGGAAAGCAAAAATTTTCGCTCCTGCCTCAGTACTTCATTCACTTTGTTCTCCTTCTTCCTGTTTCAGCATGTCCCATATAGGCTCTGTCCAGTGATAATCCCTGATGAACTGTACCTCTTCAAAGGCCGCCTCCACCTGATTCCAAACCTCCCAGGCAGCTTCCATCCCTTTGTTCCGGTAGGTTTCTCCTTCTGTCAGGCCATGCTTTCCAACCTTCTGAAATTCCAGGATGCAATGCAGGGGTCTTCCATATTTGACTGACAAAAGTGCCTCTGTCTCGATTCTCTCCACCTCATCTCCACAGCCGTAATTCATCACGGCTACCTCATGGCACCCCTGCGCAATCAATCTCTCCAGCTGTACGGATAATCCCTGATCGTCATAGTGTCGGGGAATACATGCAATCAGGATCAAAGAGTTATCCTCCGCCCACTCACGAGCCTTTACCATCCCGCTCACATAGGCTTCCATATTGGCCTGTTTATTTTCCTCCCACTCTTTAAGGATATAGGGCTCCACATCTGCCATAATCCCTTTAATCCTCTGTTCCTGTCTCACCTCTTCATTGTATTTTTGGACATTTTCCATATACGCAATAAGGGACGCACCATCCCCCTCCAGCCCCCACTCTTTCGCCCCTACCAGCGCATATACCTCCACATTCATCCCTGTCATGGACTCTACAAAGGCGGACAGTTCCTGTTTTTTCAGATTCGAAAATTCAATTTCCTGATACCAGTGAGTAATTCCAAGCCTGACCGCCAGATCCTGTGCCTGCTCAATATGCAGGATGCTGTCCTCATCCCATTCAAACATACCGCTTTCCTGCATTCTCTCACATCCTTCCGAAAATTCTTCGGATATGTCCGTGATTATAGAATCCTGGGAAATCTTTTGTCTCAGAGCCGAAGCGCCCATCCAGGCGCACAACACCATGATAAAAAGAAGCATAATCCTGTTCACGCCATATATTCCCTTTTTACTTCTATTCCAGCCACACAACATGCTGTCCATATTCCTTTCCATATCCAAATATCCTTGTCTCTTGCTGCCAGTTTGTGCCAGCCAGCCCAATGCTAAACTTTCATATGATCGGCGGCGGAGGTACACATGCCAAGGCGCAACCATGAATGAAAGGCCGTGCTTATTATACAGATTTCTCACTTAAACCGGCCTCTATGTGTGAAGATTGCGTAATATA
>CAYWRB010000519.1:0-2549 GCA_964460025.1 uncultured Hungatella sp. | reverse complement strand
GATCCACAGTCAGAATACGCATATAATCTGGAATTATTTAAAGAAATTAAACGTTTTTATATATACCGGGAACAATTAGGATTCAAAGCAGTTTTTTTGAATCTGGTAGGAAATGTAGTGGGATTTATGCCATTTGGCTTTTTTCTTCCGGTTGTCAGCCGCAGAGGAAGGAAATGGTACAACGCATTTTTATTGGGATTCTCGTTTAGCCTGTGTATTGAATCGATCCAGCTGGTTTTTAAGGTAGGGAGCTTTGATGTGGACGATTTGTTTTTGAATACCATGGGCGGGATTTTAGGCTTTCTCTGTTACAGGATTGTACAGAAGGTTCGGATAAGGAGGAAACTTCGTGCCAGAAAAGAAGGGCTCCA
The DNA here is from genome assembly GCA_964460025.1 of uncultured Hungatella sp. Classification (GTDB taxonomy): domain Bacteria; phylum Bacillota; class Clostridia; order Lachnospirales; family Lachnospiraceae; genus UBA3402. The sequence goes on along the minus strand of CAYWRB010000519.1, from coordinate 2,178 downwards.
AAAGGGGCGGACGTTATAAAGGGGCGCAGGAGAGAAGGGAAAGAGGAGAAAGAAGCAAAGAACAAGTGGAATACGAACTGGTGGAAGGACGGTACGGCGGTCTGGAGATCAGAAGGCATGAGATCGATGCGGATAAAAGGAAACGGGAGAAAGAGGAAGTAAGAAGGGAACTGGAGGCAAGGAAGAAGAGAAGAGAGCAGAATCTGGAACAGGCAAAGGAGGCTGCGGCCGCCAGGGTTTCTTATGTGAGAAAGCCTTTGGCAAGAAGGAGCCTGTTTTCTGTGGGAATGCTGGCAGCTGCCTTGACTCTGGGATTTATAGGGATCTACTGGGCAGTATCTACCAAGGGCCAGGCCCCTCTCACATCGGCAGCCATGGTATTGTGCAGCCTGGTTTTGGGAGTGATGTCCCTCTGGTACGGGCTTATTTCTTTTTTGGAAGAAGGGAGAAATTATATACTGGCCAGAATCTGCATTGGTGTCAGCTGCGTGCTGATGCTTGTGTGGACGGTGACAATTATGATCGGAGTGAGGGGATAGAATATGCATGGTCAAGAAGCATGGAAAGAAGAAAATCAGGCGATTATGGAGAGATATACCCTTGCTGTGGAGAGAATCAGCCGGATCGAGAAGGAAGAGACGGTACCACAGCCTTACAGAGATTATTTTTCCAAAACGGCTGAGTTTATGGGTATGATGGAACAGGTGCGCCAGCAGATGATGGAGGGCAGGTGGCAGGATCAGAGCCTGGAGCAGTTGAAGGTCTGGAACAGGCGGTTTTATGAAGATATTCTGCCTGAAAACTATGAGAACAGTTATGGAAACCCGGCTTATGCTGTGGAAAGACTGGGTTCCGGACTGGGGCCTCTTCTATCGTTTCTCTATTCGGAGATTCGGGGGCAGATTCCATTTGTCCATGAAGGCCGTATCCAGGAGATGACAATCTTAGACGAATTGTTTATTGAAATTTATAATATCTTTGAGGAACAGGTGCCAACGGACAGTGAGATCAGGGATGTTCTCTATTGGTTTACCAGTGATTACACGGATCTGACCGTGGATTATCGAGTCAGGGAAACCTTGGACCCTTCTTTATCCTTTGCCAAGGATATGGTTCTAAACAGGGATCTGGGCGACATCCGTTATCTGTACGAATATGGAGAGTACGTGTCAGAGGAAGAACTAAAAATTGCGGATTTTATGAATAGGCTTCCACAGGAAACCATAGACAGGATGGCGGACACTTACACGGAGGGCTACCGGAAGGGCTTTGAGGTTATGGGCCGGGATATATCCAAGAAAAAGGCGGTGGCGCTCCTCTATCCTTTAGGGTTTGAGAGGATGGTGAGAAAGGCTGTTGAGAATTTCAGGAACCTTGGCCTGGAGCCGATTCTCTGCCGCAATGCGGTCTGGAATGTCAACAGAAAACCAGGGAGAAAGTGGGGGTATCACGGAACATCACCCAACAAACAGTATGAATACGACCATCGGTATGATCAGGCTGTGTATATGAAGAAGGCTTTTACGGATCGAAAACTGGCTGTCCTTAAGACGGCTTATGAGAATTTAAAGGAAGCTGCCGCTGAATATGGCGGACCTGCGGTGATCGAGACCTTTGGGGAACCGGGATTTGAGCCGGTCAATAAGCCTTCGTGTTTTGCCTTAAATGAGAAACAGGAGAAATTGACTTTGGCCTATGCCAATCAATCTGCCCAGGTTGTCAATGAATATGTGCCTGGAGATGAAACCAGCTTTACGATCATTGCATTTCCAGGGCCATCCATCGGCCCGGACTTTGAAGCGATATTCCAGGAGACCATCCGTATCAATACCCTGGACTATGAGGTCTATAAAAAAATTCAGCAGGCCATGATCGACCGTCTGGATCAGGCCCGGTATCTTATGGTGACAGGAAAAGGAGACAATCATACCTGCCTGAAAGTGATGCTGCATCATCTGGAAGAGCCAAAGAAGCAGACGAATTTTGAAAACTGTGTGGCGGATGTGAATATCCCGTTGGGAGAAGTTTTTACCTCACCGGTCTTGACAGGAACAGAAGGACTTTTGCAGGTGGGTACGGTTTATATTGGAGATATTCAGTTTAAAAATTTAAGGATGCGGTTTACGGACGGGCGGGTCACGGAATATGACTGTGATAACTTTGAGGATCTTTCTCAGG
>CAYWRB010000518.1:0-2553 GCA_964460025.1 uncultured Hungatella sp. | reverse complement strand
GGCAGAATCGCCATGACTGAAAAATTCAAAAAGGAGAAGGTGGACGGCCTGTTTCTTCCTCACACCAATTTCGGCACGGAATATGAATGTGCCAGGCTGGCCAAGGAACTGGGGGTTCCGGTGCTTCTGTGGGGGCCCAGGGATGAGTGCCCGGACGAGGCAGGGGTAAGAAAGAGGGACAGCCAGTGCGGCCTGTTTGCAACAGGGAAGGTTCTTCGGAGATTCCAGGTGCCTTTTACATACATGACCAACTGCAGCCTGGAGGATCCGGAGTTTGAGCGGGGAGTGAGAGACTTTTTGGCTGTGTGTAATGTGGTAAAGGTATTTCGCGACATCCGGATTCTCCAGATTGCGCCGAGGCCTTTTGATTTCTGGTCTACCATGTGCAACGAAGGGGAGCTTTTGGAGAAGTTCAATATCCAGCTGGCGCCTATCCCCATGCCGGAGTTAAAGACAGAGATTGACAAAGCCAAGGCGGAAAAGAATGAGGTGGAAGAGGTGATGGCATACTGCCGCGCCAACATGAAGATTAAGATCAAACCGGAGGAGCTGGAAAACGTGGCGGCCCTCAAGGTTGCCATGAAGAGGCTGACGGAAAAATACGGCTGCCGCGCAGTGGCGATTCAGTGCTGGAATGCCCTTCAGGGCGAAATCGGGATTATGCCCTGTGCCGCCAATTCTCTGTTAAACGAGGAAGGAATTCCGGTGGTATGCGAGACGGATATTCACGGAGCCATCACCGCGCTTCTGGCGGAGGCGGCGGCAGCAGACGGAACCAGAAGCTTTTTCGCTGACTGGACCGTGCGCCATCCTCACTGTGACAACGGAGAGCTTTTACAGCACTGCGGCCCGTGGCCGATCTCCGTGGCGGGGGAGAAGCCCTCTATCGACTATCCTCTGGCTTTTGATTATCCCGGCGCCGTGGCGGCGGAAGCGAAACACGGGGATGTGTCTCTGTGCCGGTTTGACGGGGACAACGGGCAGTATTCTCTGCTGCTTGGCCATGCAAAGGGAATCGACGGGCCCTACACCAAGGGGACTTACCTGTGGATTGAGGTAGAGAATTTAAAGAGGCTGGAGGCAAAGCTGGTGGAGGGACCCTATATCCATCACTGTGTGGGAATCCACAAAGATATTGTTCCGGTTCTTTATGAGGCATGTAAATATATGGGCGTGACGCCGGATTTCTATGATCCAATTGAGGAGGAAGTCAAGGCATACTTGAGAGGCGAGTGAGATGGATAATTTAAGAGAAAAGACCTATGAATTAAGGCAGAATATACTGGATATTGTCATGGCAGGAAAGGGCGGCCATATCGGCGGGGATATGAGCGTTGTGGATATTCTGGCTACTTTGTATCTGCGCGTCATGAATGTTTCTCCACAGAATCAGGACAGTCCGGACAGAGACCGGTTTGTTATGAGCAAAGGCCATTCCGTGGAGGCGCTGTATGCGGTTCTGGCATCGGCAGGTTTCTTTCCTTTGGAGGAAGTGCTTGAGAAATTCTCCAAATTTGGCTCCCCATACATCGGGCACCCTAACAACCACCTTCCGGGAATCGAGATGAATTCCGGCTCTTTGGGCCACGGGCTTCCTGTGTCTGTGGGAATGGCCCTGGCGGGAAAGATGGATAAACGTTCTTACCGCGTGTATACGGTCATGGGCGACGGAGAGCTGGCGGAAGGGTCTGTGTGGGAAGCGGCCATGGCCGGAGCCAATTACGGCCTGGACAATCTCTGCGCCACAGTTGACCGGAACCGGCTTCAGATTTCCGGAGGAACGGAGGAGGTCATGAGGCAGGATCCTTTAAAGGAGCGGTTTAGCGCCTTTGGCTGGAAGGTCATTGAAGTGGAAAACGGGAATGACGTGGGGCAGCTGACGGCTGCCTATGAGGAGGCCGAAACGGTAAAGGGGAGACCGGTCCTGGTTCTTGCAAACACGGTGAAGGGCTGCGGCTCCGCTGTGATGGAGAATCAGGCGGGATGGCATCATAAGGTTCCTACGAAAGAGGAATATACTCAGATCTCCCGGGATCTAAAGACAAGAAGGGAGGCGATCTCATGAATAAGATTGCCAACCGGCAGGCTATCTGTGATGTTTTGATGGCCCATGCCAGGACGGATAAAGATATTGTGGTATTGTGCAGTGATTCCAGAGGCTCTGCCTCCCTGACGCCGTTTTTTAAGGAATTTCCGGAACAGTCGGTGGAGGTGGGGATTGCAGAGCAGGATCTGGTAGGGATTGCGGCAGGCCTTGCAAAATGCGGCAAGAAACCATTTGCGGCCTCGCCGGCATGTTTCCTTACCACCAGAAGCTATGAGCAGGCTAAGGTGGATGTGGCATATTCCAATACTAATGTGACATTGATCGGTATCAGCGGCGGGGTCAGCTACGGGGCTCTGGGGATGAGCCATCATTCTACCCAGGATATTGCCTCCATGTCGGCTATCCCCAACATGAGGGTGTATCTGCCTTCCGACCGTTTTCAGACGGTAAAACTTGTGGAGGCTCTGTTAAAGGATGAGAAACCGGCGTATATCCGGGTGGGAAGG
>CAYWRB010000517.1:0-2564 GCA_964460025.1 uncultured Hungatella sp. | reverse complement strand
CTAGGGAGACAGGAGGAAAACAACATTGAATACAGACATGAAAATAGGTTTTATCGGTTTTGGAAACATGGCACAGGCTATGGTGAAGGGGATGATCTTAAAGGAGGTGCTGCCTCCGGAGCAGATTTATGCCTGTGCAAAGAATTGGGAAAAGCTGCATGGGAATGCGGGAAAGATGGGGATTCAGCCTTGCAGAAGTGTAAAGGAACTGGCCGAATGCGTGGATGTGATCGTTGTGGCTATAAAGCCTTATTTGATTCAGGAGGTGCTGGAGCCTGTTAAGGATAGTTTGAAGGAGAAGATGATTGTTTCGGTGGCTGCCGGGTGGCTGTTTGAAAAATATGAGGAGATTCTGGCGCCTGGAACCCATCATATCAGCACGCTGCCTAATACACCAGTGTCAGTGGGAGAGGGGATCATCATATGTGAGGGGAAGCACTCTTTGACAGTGGAAGAATATGCTTTGTTTGAAGAGCTGTTTGCGCCTGTTGGGATGATACAGCCAGTGGATACGAAGCAGTTTGGGATTGCCGGGACCATCAGTGGGTGTGGGCCAGCGTTTGCGGCTATGTTTATTGAGGCTCTGGCGGACGCAGCGGTTCTTCATGGGCTGCCGAGAGAGCTGGCCTATGGACTGGCAAGCCAGATGGCTGCGGGAACGGGAAAATTGCAGAGGGCAACCGGGGAACATCCGGGGGCAATGAAGGATGCGGTATGCTCGCCAGGAGGCACTACTATTGTGGGTGTTGCGGCGCTGGAAAGAAATGGGTTCCGCAGTGCGGTGATTGATGCGGTGGATGGAATTATGAAAAAATAGAGAAGATAGAAAATAGAAAATATAGAAAAATGTCCGGCAGTTGGAAGGGCATGAATATATGAAAAATGCGTCGGTCCGGTTTCCCGGTGTCCGACGCATTCTTCCGTCCTGCCATTGTTCTTTTGTACATTGAGAAGGTTTTTCTTTGACAGTACAGTAAAATTTCTTTTGTATTTATAATAACAGATTTCTCTTTTGCATGCTTGTGATTGAGGTTGTAACTTCGTAATGCATTTCAGAATTTTCGGTTTTTGTTGTTTGTTTTTATTATGTGTTAAAAAGTTATAGGGTTTCTTTGGAATCAATCGTTATCCTACAGCCCGGAGGCTGCTGGCAGGACGGGTGTTTCTCATCCGTTCATTAGAATAATGTTTGGGAATGCATTTTTATTGCAAAAAAGTTTAAAAACCATATTTTTACAGAATAATTGTAGAAAACCAAAATCTATGCTATGATAAAGGATGTCCCACGGCGTCAGAACGCCGAAGGACGGGAAGGTGTGGAGCCATTCTGCCGGCATGACAGGTACGCCGAAGAGGTCGCGCTGTTACATTCGACTTGACAGGTGCACCGAAGAGGTCGCGCCGTTACATTCGGCATGGCAGGTGCCCCGAAGGGCGTGCCGCTACATTATTATACTAGGAGGAACTTCCATGAAGTGGAAAAAGTTCACGTTGACTACGACCACCCAGGCTGTTGATTTCATCAGTAATCTGTTTGATGAAATCGGTATTGAGGGGATTGAGATAGAGGACAATGTTCCTTTGACAGAAAGTGAAACCAAAGGGATGTTCATAGATATACTGCCGGAGCTGCCGCCGGATGACGGGGTAGCAAGGGTTAGCTTTTATCTGGAGGACTTGTCTGGAGAGAAGCGAATTTTAAAAGAGGTTGAGGACGGCCTGGAGGAGTTAAGCAATTTTGTGGATGTGGGTCAGAGGACCATTACGGTATCTGAGACGGAGGATAAGGATTGGATTAATAATTGGAAGCAGTATTTTAAGCCTTTTACCGTGGACAATATTCTAATTAAGCCTACTTGGGAAGATATTCCAGACGGAGACAGAGATAAACTGCTTATTCAGATTGATCCGGGAACTGCTTTCGGCACCGGGCAGCATGAGACGACTCAGCTCTGCATCTGTCAGCTTCATAAGTATATGACAGACGGAGCAAAGGTGCTGGATGTGGGAACAGGCAGCGGTATTCTGGGAATTACGGCGTTAAAACTGGGGGCAGGCAGTGTCTTTGGGACGGATCTGGATGAGAATGCAATTACGGCCGTAGGAGAGAATCTGGAGGCCAATGAGATTGCAGACGGCAGGTTCCAGGTACTTCAAGGAAACATTATCGATGACAAAGAAGTGCAGGATAAAGCCGGTTATGAGTGCTATGATATTGCGGTAGCTAACATTTTGGCGGATGTGATTATCCAGCTTCAGAAGGAGATAGCGGTCCATCTGAAAAAGAATGGCATTTTCATCATGTCAGGAATTCTTAATATAAAGGAAGAGGCTGTAAAAGAGGCGCTAAGGCAGAATCAGGCATTGGAAATCATAGAGACTGCTTCACAGGGAGAATGGGTTTCTATCACGGCCAGAAAACATTAGCATTATATTGTGTATAACTTGGAAGCCTATGCGGCACTTAGGAATTCATGTGGCACAAGAATCCCATGCAACACTTAGGAACTCATGTGGCACAAGAATCCCATGCAACACTTAGGAACTCATGTGGCACAAGAATC
>CAYWRB010000516.1:0-2567 GCA_964460025.1 uncultured Hungatella sp. | reverse complement strand
CCGTGGAAATCTGCTCACTGATATCTGCAGCCGCAAAAATCAACTCCGCGTTGGAGACTCTGTAGTCCTCGATAAATACCACCTTCATCTTTCCGTTGATGGAAGGATCATTGTTTACCACATCCGCAACCGCATTGATCAGTTTAATGGTCAGCTTGGCGCGGCGGTATCCGGCGGCAGCCTTGGCGCCGAAGATAAAGGTTCTGGGAATCATCTCCATATCCGGATGATCCTTTAACTGGTTGTACAGATACATCACATGGAGAATATTCATCAGCTGGCGCTTATACTCGTGAAGCCTCTTTACCTGCACATCGAAAATAGAATTGGGATCCACCTCGATTCCGTTGTGTTCCTTAATATATTCTGCCAGACGCACCTTATTCTGGTATTTAATCTCCATAAATTCTTTCTGAGATGCCTTGTCGTCCGCAAACTTCTTAAGCCCCTCAATGAGAGAAAGATCCGTAACCCATCCGTTGGTTCCAAGTTTTTTGGTAACCCAGGAAGCCAGAAGGGGATTGCCGTGAAGCAGGAACCGTCTCTGGGTAATGCCGTTGGTCTTGTTGTTAAACTTTTGAGGCATCATCTCATAGAAGTACTTTAACTCCTGCTTCTCTAAGATCTCCGTATGCAGTCTGGCAACGCCGTTTACGGAAAAGCTGCCTGCAATGGCCAGATACGCCATCCGCACCTGCCCGTTATACAGAATCGCCATTCTCGACACCCGGTGTTCATCCCCCGGATACATACGGCGGATCTGCTCCGTAAAGCGGCGGTTAATCTCCTCCACGATCTGATAAATACGTGGAAGAAGGTTGGAAAACAGGTCGATAGGCCATTTCTCCAGAGCCTCCGCCATAATGGTATGGTTGGTGTAGGCACAGGTCTTGGTAGTTACCTCCCATGCTTCCTCCCAGGTAAGTCCTTCCTCATCCAGAAGGATACGCATAAGCTCAGGCACTGCCACCGTAGGATGGGTATCATTTAACTGGAACACATTCTTCTCATAGAATTTACGGATATCGCTGTGGTTCTGTTTATACCGCTCCACCGCACGCTGTACGCTGGCGGAAATAAAGAAATACTGCTGTTTTAAACGAAGTTCCTTGCCGGCATAGTGATTGTCATTGGGATACAGCACCTCGCAGATATTCTTTGCCAGGTTCTCCTGCTCTACCGCCTTCTGATAATCTCCCTTGTCAAAGGAATCAAGCTGGAAACATTCCATAGGCTCTGCGTCCCAAATCCGCAATGTGTTTACAATACCGTTTCCATAGCCTACAATAGGAAGGTCATAAGGAACCGCCATAACGGACTGATACCCTTCCTGGACATAACGATCCTTTCCGTCCTCCCGAATCACCCTTACATATCCGCCGAATTTTACTTCCTTCGAATACTCGGAACGGCGTACCTCAAAAGGATTGCCGTCCTTCAGCCACTCGTCCGGCACTTCTATCTGGTAACCATTGTCGATTTTCTGCTTGAACATTCCGTAATGATAGCGGATTCCACAGCCGTATACCTCATAGCCCAGAGTGGCAAGAGAATCCAAAAAGCAGGCGGCCAGACGGCCCAGACCGCCGTTTCCTAAAGCGGCATCCGGTTCCTGATCCTCCAGATAGTTTAAGTCAAGCCCCATCTCCTCCAGGGCTTCCTTCACATCCTCATAAGCCGTCAGATTAATCAGGTTGTTGCCTAATGCCCTTCCCATAAGGAATTCCATGGACAGATAATAAAGTGTTTTGGCATCCTGCTTTTCAAATTCATGGCGGCTGGCAATCCACTGATCTACGATCATGTTCTTTACCGCATAAGCCACTGCCTGATAAAGCTCCTGAGGCGTCGCATCCTCTATGGTCTTACGAAACTGGTTCTTAAGCGCATATACTACGGAATAACGAAACTCCTGCTTGTCAAACTTCTTCTTTTCCATTGCTGGTATCTTCCTCCTGCATGTTGTTCTCCGCGCCCGGCATCTCCTGCCTGCCCTTCTGCACAGGCGCCGGGAGACTCCGGGCGTATTTTGTCATATTCTATTTTACCTCTTTTCTACAGCCAACGCAACATTTTCACCGTTAATATCCCATTCTTTTTCGTAGCCCTTCAGCTGCCCTTCATGGATCGCCTCTGCCAGTACTTCCCCCTTGATTTCCTCTCCATGCTTTTCCATCAGTCCGGAAATCCTGTCATTGCCCTTCACATACACATCAATGTGATCCGTCACCTCAAAGCCGGCTTCCTTCCTCATGGTCTGAATCTTGCTGACCAGTTCTCTCACGAAGCCTTCCTCGATCAGCTCCTCTGTCAGATTGGTGTCCAGCACCACGGTCATCACCTGATCCGCCTCCGACACATACCCTTCCTTCTGGGCCATGTCGATCAGAAGATCTTCCTCTGTCAGAACCACCTGGTTTCCGTCAAAGTCAAACTTCAGGCTGCCTGTCGCCTTTAAGGTGTCCATAGCCTGATTTCCGTCAACCTCTGCCAGAGCCTTTCGGATATTGTTCAGCTGCCTGCCGTACTTAGGCCCTACGGTCTTCAGCTGGGGCTTAAAGGTATAG
>CAYWRB010000515.1:0-2570 GCA_964460025.1 uncultured Hungatella sp. | reverse complement strand
TGTAATTCCTGCCAAAGGCAGAGACTTCTTCCAGTTCCCGGACATATCCTGCCAGACCGCCTACCGTGTTGTACCGGAAGCCTGCTCCCTCTATGATATCGACTTTGGTGTCACAATTCCGGCTTCTGTATATCTTCCCCTGTACCTGACCGATACACCCTATATTGGAAAAGGCGCCGGCCAATGCGTTGGCTTCGGTTATGGTGTTTTTATTAAAATCCACATACTCCACATTGCCGTTTATCATCCCGATAAGACCAAAATTGCTGGAAGAGGAGCCTGCGGTTATGTTGCAGTTATTAAACTCCAGATATCCTAAATAATTGGCAATTTCCGAAATCCATGCACTGTCTCTACCACGGAGAGTCAGATTCTTCAGCTGATAAAAATCAGGATTACTTATCCATGCTTTTGATCGGTAATCATAGGTATTCTCCAACCCTGACTTTTTCATCTTTCCCTGAAGCCGGTTAATCTTTAACTGAACGTCACTGGATGCTGACAAATCAATGTCATCGCATATTAAGAAATTCTCATACGCATATCCCCTTCCGTCGTCAACGACTTTCTTTTTCCATTTGGTATAATTATCTAACTGCCAGTACAGATAGACGTCTTCGCCTTCCGGATTCTTAAAGGCAAGCTTAAGATTGACCGTCCTTCCGTTATCTTTATCATATTGGTAGGACAATCGATAACTGTCCAGACGCCTGTTCGCTGTTGCTTTTGTTATCTCAACGGTTGTGATGTCCTTGCCGGTTTCCGTCGATTTGCCTGGCGTACATTTATATTCCGCCTTGGTAAAGTCCAGCCCATCCGCCGTTATCCGTCCTTCCAGATCACCTGCAGATACCGCCCCTTCTATCTCTACCGTAAACGTAAGTTCATACTCTCCGTATAGGTCTTCCGCTGTGATTCCTTTATCCTCTGCAACAGCGCTTACCAGACGGAATTCCGGGCGGTAAACTTCATAATAAATATTGGTCTGATCCGGCAGAAGAGTAACTCCGTCGTCTTTGTAGAGGATCGGATAAACCGCCGCCTCTGTGACGCCATATATTTTCTTTGCTGGATCCGGATCGTCCACGCCGGTAAGATGAAAATATTTTCCGATTACCACGGTCTCATTCCAGAACTGCTGATTCGGATTCATCATGGTTTCTTTGTCTGTCAAGGCCGTTACATCCACAATACTTTCGCTGGCGGCGCTGTTTAGAAGCTGATCCTTATATGCATAGACCCTTGTCTTCAGCTGGGAATTGCTGCTTCTCTGCCAGTAGCCCACCATACGTCTCTCAAGATTTTGGCTGGAGGCATACAATTCTCCGCTGACTACAACCGCGCTGTAGCTGTTGTACTGCCCATCGGTATTGTGCTCCGATGCATAGCCGGTAATGCTTCCTACATATTTTGTTCCCACCACATCCACAGCACACCATGTATTTACGGTTCTTGTGGTACCTTTCCCAATCAATCCGCCTGCATTGGGAAATCCGGTTCGGATGCTTCCTTCCGCATAACAGGAGACAATATTGGGAATAAGCACCGGATTACTGCCTGCTGCCCGGTCACTGCCTACCATGCCGCCTGTACAAGACACGGAATAGCCCTGTGTGGTATTCATAACAAGCCCTCTCACAAAGGAGTTCCTTATGAGGCTCTGCCCCACTCTGTCACCTAACATACCGCCTGCACACAGATTCAGGGCTGAAGCAGCACTGGTAATTTCCGTCCCCGCCACCGTACAGTTAACAATCCTGTTAGAGCTGACATATGCAGCCAGTGAACCCGCATACTGCTGAACATCCTCCAGCTTTATGTTCCGCATATGAATGTCCGACAATAAAGACCTTCCTTGAGCGATCCGTATAAAACCAACATGGTTTTTTTCGCCTCTGGATCCTGAAAGTGTCATATTTTCTACATCCAGATTCTTTACCTCTCCTCCCTCTCCGATTTCCTTGAAGAAATAGGGATTCTGATACATTCCTGCGACAACTCCGTCAAAATCCAGTTTATGCCCTCTGCCATCAAAAATTCCTCCGATAGCAACCGACGAGTTATTATTAAAACTGTTCAATGCATTCTGCACAGCGTTGGTATCTGTAAACTTCCCGTCTTCTACCGCAAAATGGATATCCTCTAACAACAGGTAATTGGTCGTTGTCTTTCTGGGAATCTGAGATGTCCAGGTCTCATAGGACAACGGATAATAGAAGTCCACACCGATTGTCTCATTCACCACATTCACCTGGGTCATGGCATCAGCCGTATAGCCATATTCAAAAGACTGAACCACATGGTTGGCGCTGAAAGCATCCGGGTTGCTGCTCAGCACCCATGTCCCCGCCACCGTTTTGATGTACGGGCTGACAAGATTTTTTACCACCGTCAGACCTTCCGAATCCTGGGAAGACAAACATTCCACAGTCAAACCTTCAAACTTCAGACCCTTAATGATGCTCTTGCTTCTGTTATTGAATACGGCATCCATAAGAGCAAACTGCTTCTTCACTGTGGCTGTTCCATCGCTTCTGATATCTAAAAATTCCTTTAACAGCGTATCATTA
>CAYWRB010000514.1:0-2579 GCA_964460025.1 uncultured Hungatella sp. | reverse complement strand
GATCGTTATATTTGAGAAAAGTACAGGAGAATTCCACAAGGTTCCGGAGAGATATCTGCATCTGGGAAAGGTGACTTTTGACTCTGGTCTGGACATGGAATTCCTGCAGGAGTATGTCTTGATAGCGCTTGACATTTTTAAGAAGTTCTTTTATTCTAAGGATAGAAATGAACAGATCGCATGGCTGTCACTGTTAGCTACGGAGAACCTGGAGGAAGCGGAACAGATGACCAGAGAGTATCCCTGGCTAAAAGAAATCTATGAGGAGATAGCCATGCTTCGCCAGAAGCCGGAGGAGGTGTTGGGGATGTACTCAGAGGCATTAAGGATACTGGATCAGAATACGTTGAAGTATATGATAGAGGAGCTTCAAAAGGAAGTGGAAGAGAAGGATGCAGCTCTTAGAGAGAAAGATTCTGCCCTTAGATTGATGGAAGAAAAGAATGAAGAACTTATGGCATTACTGAAGAAATATAAGGGAATGTAAAAGTTACCATATTAATCAGAAAAGAGATGTGTCATGGTGTGAGCCGTAAGTCAGAGAATGCAGAAAAATATAATAAAATATGCTTGCATTTTTCGAAATATGGTATATAATTTAATATATGAACAGCTATTCATACATTAAATTATAGTTCCCGGCGGAATAAAAAGGGGCGGATATTTAGGAGGAGAGGCACCATGAAGAAGAAATTTAAACTGGTAGACTTGGACTGTGCCAACTGTGCGGCAAAGATGGAAACAGCTATCAATAAGATAGACGGGGTGAAAGAGGCCACAGTCAGCTTTATGACTCAGCGTCTGGTGATTGAGGCGGATGATTCCAGGTTTGATGAAATCATGCAGGAAGTTGTGAAGGCCTGCAAGAAGGTAGAGCCAGAGTGTGAGATCGTGATGTGAGACAAAAGAATATAAAGCCGTCTTATGAGATGAATTCCATAAGGCGGCTTTTGTATGTTGTTCTATTGATCTGTTGCGCTTTCTTCCTTATTGTCAGTATTGTTTTCACGGCGCAGGAGAGACTGGAGCATCCATACGGATCCCATATCAGGAGTGATAGCAGTCTTGTTGATCTGCTCAGCCTCAGAGAGTTCTTCTCGGAGTATGGAAATCTGTTTGGGAGCATCGATGGCTAAACGAACACCATCGGAGGCACATTCTAAGATAGTGACACGAATATTCTCTCCAATTAAAAGACTTTCATTTTTTTTACGTCGAAGAATCAGCATGATTACTACTCCCGGTTAGAACATTTTCTGAACTTTTGGTAATGGTTGGAAAAGAACGCAGCTTATGACGATACCCATAAGAGGAACTTTCCAGAATGACTTGAATTCCATTACGAGTCTGTGGATTGATGACCAAAGGACACTTTAGGTTTACCGTATTTTCCAGATAGTCATTTTTGACAACACAGATTACATAGTAGGAAAGTTCTCCGCTTTCCTGTGCTCCAAGACACATAAGCTCCTCAGGAGCCAGTACGGGAGAATAATCAGGACAGAGGAAGAAAGGATTGAACAACACAAATACTACATTACTTTCTTCTACTGACAGCATCAGAAGGATGGAATCATCATCTTCACTGATACGTAAAAGAAGATAGCGAGTCAGCTTCGGAAAACCAAAAAGTCCGTCCGGAAATATCAGAAGGTCTTTTTCATCATATTCCACCGTACCATAGTCTGTTTGAATTATCATAGTTTACACCTCTATGTGAATAGATTGATGTTTCCACCTGAATCGGTATCACGTGGAGGAACGTAGTTAAAACCGCCAAGATATTCTACATGTACCTGGGGCCTTTGGGTGATGACCGTCATCACCAGCGGCGGGAGATAGGTCAAATCTCCTCGGGCAACCCTCATCTCAAAAGCACCTCTCTGTGCAGTGTAGGAAGAGCGAGTTTCCATGGATACATCCTGAACCTTGGTATCGACAGAAGCAACGGATGATGCTGCCGGAGCAATATATTCACTGGCAGCGGACATATCCGCTACGGGCTGAGATACTTTGGGCATTTTTATCTGAGCCTGTGCCGGCTGCTGCTGAGGCTGGCGGGATATCATCTGTTGCTGAAAACTCTCGGACTTCTGTGGCTGCGGATTTACATTTACATTGTTTTGAGAAAAGGTGCGGTTAATCCTTCGTATATTCTCAAGAGACACCGTACCCTGTCCGGCTGTCTTATGAAGCGCCGCACTCCGCGCCAAGGCTTTCCTTCGCTCAAGATCCACGGAGTTAGAACTTACCAGGCGGGCATTCTGTGTAAATGTCTCGATTCGTATAGGGTCTGAAGTAATTTTAATAAGCTGTTGCATACTCTAACCTCCTTTCTATGATGATAGAAAAAGGAAAAATTTTTAACGCATAAAATCAAATAAGGATGAACTCATAAGCTGTGAGCCTACCCGGAGAGCAGCATTGTAGGAATTCTGATTGTTGAACATCTCCATGATGGAGGCATAAGGATCAGCACCTAGGATATCGGTGTACTGCTCCGTTAAGGAATCCTGAAGGATCTTTAATTTGTCATCCGTATCTTCCAGCAATTTATACTTGTTACCTAAATCGGAATA
>CAYWRB010000513.1:0-2580 GCA_964460025.1 uncultured Hungatella sp. | reverse complement strand
TGCGTATTCTGACTGTGGATCTGCCGTTCTCCCAAAGGATTCGGCAAAAAACATAAAATATATTAAGGCTATCAGGTACAACAAAAACAGCACCCAGCCGAACTTTTGAAGCTTCGTGGTGTTCCGAATCATAACTTATCTTGTCTCCATGGAAACGCAAAACAGCAGTATCCTCTCTCCGGACACTGCCAGTCTGGTTAAAACGTAAGCTGAGACTTTTTCTTCAACAGATTGGCGCCCGTAACAATGGCCAGAGTTCCCGCCGAAACTCCTGTCACGATCATAATGATCCCTATGGCAATATTGGCTGCGCCGGTGTTTCTCATTGTCTTATATACATTTTCCATGGTTCTCTCTCCTTACTGATCTATTTTCCCAACAGGTAATTGTTCAATGATTAGTTTACCCCATATTGTTGATAATAAGCATCGATTGCCGCCTTAAGAGTGTCATCAATCACGATCTGCCCCTGACACGGTCTGTTGTATAAATACTCTACCACATCTGCCATGGACACAATGGCATTGGCTTCAAACCCGTAAAGGTCTTTTATCTCCTCCAATGCGCTCTTGTTCCCTTTTCCTCTCTCCATTCGGTTTAAAGAGACCATAAGGCCTATGATCTCCACATCCCCCTGGGCCTTGATAATAGGGAATGTCTCTTCGATGGATTTGCCTGAAGTGGTTACATCCTCGATGATCACCACTTTATCCCCATCCTTGATCGGACTGCCCAATAAGATCCCCGCATCTCCATGATCCTTTGCTTCCTTGCGGTTTGAGCAGTATTTGATATCCTTTCCATACAGTTCACTGAACGCAATGGCCGTGGCCACGCTTAAAGGAATCCCCTTGTAAGCCGGTCCAAACAGAAGATCAAAATCCTCTCCGTAATGCTCATGAATCGCCTTTGCATAGTACTGTCCCAGACGCCTTAACTGGCTTCCGGTCACATAGGCCCCGGCATTCATGAAAAATGGGGATTTTCTTCCGCTTTTCAGTGTAAACTCCCCAAATTTCAACACTCTGCTCTCTACCATAAACTCTATAAATTCTTCCTTATACCGTTCCATTCCCAAGCCCCTCCTTGTATATTTGAGCACTCTGTTTCTCCTGTTCCTTTATGCTGCTTACCCTTGTATATTCCCCACGGCTCCAATCAGTTCATTCACATCCGAAACCCCGTACCGTTCCATGTAAGCCTCAATCCCTTCTGCAATCTCCTTGGTGGCATAAGGATTGTGGAAATTGGCGGTTCCCACTGCCACCGCCGTGGCTCCTGCCAAAAGAAACTCAATGGCATCCTCCGCCGTCATAATCCCGCCCATACCAATAACAGGCAGTCTTACTGCCTGAGCGGTCTGATAAACCATCCGCACCGCCACCGGCTTTATGGCCGGGCCGGACAGTCCTCCCGTCTTATTGGCCACCGCAAAGGTTCTCCGATGGATATCAATCTTCATTCCCGTCAATGTGTTGATCAAAGACAGAGCATCTGCACCGCCTGCCTCCGCTGCCTTGGCCATCACCGTAATATCCGTTACGTTAGGACTCAGTTTCATGATAACCGGCTGTCTGGCATACTTTTTTACCTCTCTGGTAATACTCTCCACCGCTTTGGGATCCTGTCCGAAAGCGATGCCTCCCTCTTTCACATTGGGGCAGGAGATATTGATCTCCAGAAGGTCTACCGGCTGGTCCGCCAGGCGCTCTACCACCTCCACATAATCCTTGGTGCTTTTGCCGCACACATTCACCACAATTTTCGTGTCATATTGTTTCAGAAATGGAATGTCCCTCCGGATAAATACGTCGATTCCGGGATTCTGGAGACCAATGGCATTGATCATGCCGCCATAGGTTTCCGCAATCCTGGGGGTGGGATTCCCTGGCCATGGCACGTTGGCCACCCCTTTGGTCACCACGGCCCCTAAAAGGTTTAAATCCACAAACTCGCTGTACTCCGCCCCGGAACCAAAGGTGCCTGAGGCGGTCATCACCGGATTCTTAAGTTCCACACCGGCCAGGTTCACTTTCATATTCATCACAGCTCCACCTCCTCAGCGCGGAATACCGGACCATCTTTACAGATTCTTTTATTGTGCACATGGGAGTGGTCATCCACATCCTTTGACCGGCACACACAGGCCAGACAAGCCCCCACCCCGCAGGCCATCTTTTCTTCCAGAGACAGGTAACACTCAATCTGATTTTCCAGGGCATACTCTTTCACTGCGCGAAGCATAGGCAAAGGACCGCAGGCCAGAATCACATCCGCCGAAATCCCATTCTCCCTGATGGCGTCCATCACATTGCCTCTGGTTCCGGCGCTGCCATCCTCCGTAGCCATGTATACATCTCCATAAGCCCCAAACTCTTCATTTAGAAATAACTGGTCCCGATATCCCAACACTGCGGTCTTCTTGCAGCGCAGTTCTTTGGCCATCTGAAGCATCGGCGGAATTCCGATGCCGCCGCCGATCAAAACAACATTCCTTTCTGAGGAAAACTGGGGGAAACCATTGCCCAAAGGGCCCAGGATTGTAATGGAATCTCCTTTTTTATAGGAAGAAAATTCTCT
>CAYWRB010000512.1:0-2582 GCA_964460025.1 uncultured Hungatella sp. | reverse complement strand
TCTCCGGCGTTTTTCCCTTTCGATATGCCTCATCAATTCTCCATTTTCCTTAGTCCTCTGGTATTTTTCTCTACCAGTTTCCGTTCTACCATGATCTGATGTCCGCACCCCATGCACTTCAGGCGGAAATCCGCACCGACCCGCAAAATTTCCCACTCGTGGCTGCCACACGGATGGGGTTTTTTAAGCTTTACAATATCTCCCACTTCATATATTATAGCCATTTTCCTCTCATCCTTTTCCTATTCTTCATTTTATGACTCTTTTGTGGTGTTAAACCCGGCTATACACGTTTTCCGATTCGTGCCTGTAAAGCCTACAATACGCATGCTTCAAACACCTTTCCAATAGGCTCCGTAATCACCAGATCCGCATTGGCATCTCTGGTAGTTGCCGACTTATTGATAAGAACCAGCTTATTCCCCTGATAATAGTCTATAAGCCCTGCCGCCGGATATACGGTCAGGGAAGTTCCTCCTATGATCAGCATATCTGCCTGGCGAATGTAATGTACGGACTTTTGGAGTACATCCTGGTCCAATCCCTCCTCATAGAGGACTACATCCGGCTTAATGATGCCTCCGCAGCTGCAGACCGGAACATCCTTTGCCTCTTTTATGGCGTTCAAGTCATAAAATTTTCCGCACCTTGTACAATAATTTCGGTGAATGGAACCGTGAAGTTCCAGCACTTCTTTACTTCCGGCCATCTGATGAAGCCCGTCAATGTTCTGTGTGATCACTGCCTTAAGTTTTCCTTCCCTTTCCAGCTTCGCCAAGGCCAGATGGGCGCCGTTGGGCTTCGCATCCGTAAATATCATCTTATTTTTGTAGAAACGGTAAAATTCTTTTGGATTTTTCTTATAAAAGCTATGGCTGATAATGGTCTCCGGAGGATAATCATATTCCTGATTATAAAGACCATCCTGACTCCGAAAATCCGGGATCCCGCTTTCCGTAGACACTCCTGCTCCGCCAAAAAATACAATATTACTGCTCTCTTCAATCCATTGTTTCAAGGTCTCAATCCGTGTCATGATTTTCCACTCCTTTCATAATCCGTACATTGTTGATTCAGCCATTTTTCCGCCTGCTCCACTCCCTCGGCCGTAAATGGGAAATATTGTGTTGTCTTTTCCTCCTCAGGAGTTGCGTCAGAGCAAAATTCCCCCATCCAGGAAATAACGGCCAAATGATCGCCTTCCTCGTCAGAAGATTTTTCTAAAACAAACCGGAGTTTTCCCTCGCTGCCGGTAAATCTGCTTTTTTTCAGAAGGGGAATTCCCATAACTCCTTTTAACTGAATCATACGATTACCACCTTTTCTTCTCTTTTATTACTTATTATAAATTTTTTAGTTTGGTTATTCAAGATAAAAGTTTGAAAGCTTTTTATTTATTGCTTTTTTATTTGTATCATAATGGGCACTTATAGGGCTAATGGTAAGTTAAAACCGGTTAATATTTTACTAAAACAGGCCGATATATATATTAGAGAAAGAGCATGGAAAAAGTTTAATTGTCTGTATGTTTAAGGGGGCTTATACATGAAAGTTACTGCACAAAATTGGCGAATATCTGCCAATGATACTCGATATACCTCTGCCCTGTCAGATGATGACATTGAGAAAGAGGACGAAAACAGTATTGAATCGCTGATGGGAAAAGAGGAAGATACCGATACTTTCCTTGCTTCGTTAGAGGCTCTTAAAAATCAAAAAGCTGATGATTCCAATAATTTTAATGTAAAATCGTCAAAGCCTAAGGATTCTGTCGGACAGCTTGCTGCCGAATTGGCCAGGACTGAGACAAGGATCGATGTACAGCAGGTCTCATCTAAGGCAAGCCGCGCTTTGCTTAATCTGAAGATGAGTTATGCCTCTTGCAGTGAGAAGGATCAGAAGAAGATCGCTCAGATGATTAAGAGGATGGAGAAGTTGATTAAGAGGATTAATAAGAAGCTGACGCATTTGGGTAAGGAGGAGCAGCTGGAGATGCGGCGGAAACGGGCGGAAAAGATGAATGATCTCCAGAAGGAAGAATTGCTTCGAAATGAAATTACTACTCGTAAGAAAAAGAGGCGCAGGGAAGAGCGGGAATATGCTTTGAAGGAGTTGTCTCAGGATCAGAAGAATAGTTCTCAGGAAATGGTGTCTGGGTTAAGTGGGGTTATGCAAGGAGGGACTTCTGCTGATGGGGCGGTAGGTGGCGATTTGAGTGGTATGGGTATGGGATTTGATGGGGCGGCTGTGATGGATGTGGGGAGTGTTGATGTGATGGCTTGAATGAGGGGTTAGGTGTGAGATTAATGGGGAGGCAAAATCATCAAAGTTTAGATGATGAATGCTTCCCCTGGTTTGTTTTGTCTATTTTGTTTGTTGTGTTTGTTTAGACTGGTTTGTTGCGTCTATCTTGCTTGTTGTGTTTGTTTAGTGGGTTTGTATAAATATTTTGTTTAAATGGTGTATGCTAAGAATTTATATATTGCCTAGCAAAATGAATGTTCATGTTATTAAATAAGAATTGGCTGGCTGAGAAATCTCATAGGGGCCGCCCAGAGAGGGAATCCCATTGCCTTCTCCTG
>CAYWRB010000511.1:0-2587 GCA_964460025.1 uncultured Hungatella sp. | reverse complement strand
AACAGTTGTGTTGTCCGGCAAATTAAATGATGCCCCATCCGGCAGATTATTTCGTGCTGATTTTAGAACCTTGCAAATGTGTCAGTCACTTTAAAGATGATTGTTTCTGCGAATTGTTATCCTGACAGAAAAACCCCCGCAAATTAATTGCGGGAGTCTTCTCAGCCGAGGGTGCTGTCATTGATTGCCTGCATCACGATGTCGGCTGTGATCCGGTTAGCTGACTGGCTATGCCCGATCACAAGCGAAGCATTGCAGAGTTTGCTGATTACACGGGCAGTTCCGTCAGAAGCATTCAGGATCGCTTCAATGGCTGCATCATCAAAAACAGGATCTGTACAGCCTGCCTTTTTCAGTTTCCATTCAATGTAAGCACGCCCTTCTTCTTTTGAGTAGCCATCAACGTTGTAGTTCATGATGATACGCTGACGGAGCGGTTCATGGATGGAAAGCTGCAGCGTATTATTCAGCTGTGGCAGACCGACCAGAAGAATCACAGCCCGGTCCCGGGAGTCCATCTCAAAGTTGAACAGGATCTTCAGGTCGTTAAGGACAGCATTTTTGATATAGTTCGCTTCATCGATGATGATAACTGGTGTCTTCCTCTTATCCAGGGCAAGGCGGTTGATCTCCTCCTGGATGATGTGAAAGTTTTCAGTCTTCCGGTAGGATGGCTGTGCGCCCAGGGATGCGGCGAGATTCCGGTAGAAATCATTCACCGTGACGGTAGAAAGGCTGGTGTAGATCACCTTATACAGGGAAGGGTTCAGTCCGGCGGACCAGGAACGGACCAGAGTTGTTTTCCCACGGCCCGGAGCGCCGGTAAGAAGGCCGAAGCCTTTGGTTCTGGCAAGGTAATCCAGACGAAATTTCGCTTCCGTATATTCCGTTCCTTCGAAAAGGATCTCTTTGGAGTTCTTTAAAAAGGGATTGAATTCCAGACCATAACGCGCAGTCAGCTCCATCAGTCTTCACCCCCTGTCAGACGTACCTTGTCCCGTTTTACAGAGGCATTATCGTGCTTGTTAAGAAGACGGATCGGCGTAAGGGTTCCATCCGCCTCCACAATAAAGATGTCTTTCATATCCGGTGTATAACGGAGGGTGATGCGCTGCTTGGCAAAACGGTAGTCAACCTCATACTCCACCTGGTCGATCACAATGACAGAGTCAGCGGACACCCGGCGCTCGATCTCGAGAAGAAACGAGGATTCGATCTGTTCATCGGGGAGGCGGCTGATCAGTTCCGGTTCCTGAAAGAAGCGTTCCTGCGGGGACATTCCCTTCAGAGAGGAATGCGGATGCTGGTTATAGCTTCTGACAAAGGTCATAAGGCTCCCCCTGAGTTCTTCCAGTGTATGAAAATCCCTCATATCCAGGGATGCCATCCATTGATCCTTCAGAGTACGGAACCATCTCTCGATCTTGGCCTTTTGTGTGGGAGTATAAGGCCTGCAGTAACTGATCACAGAGCCGATCCGGGCGGCCAGCAGTTCCATCTGCCTGTTTTTGTAGGCAGCACCATTATCAAAGTTGAAAACTTTTGGTCTGCCATACTTGGAGACGGCAGATTTCATGACGGACATAAGATTCACGAAGGTATCGTGAAAGAAGACATCCGCACCAAGGATAAAGCGGCTGGCATCATCGATCAGCGCGATCACATAAACACGATGCTTCTTTCCATCCCCGGTTTTCAGATAGGGGCCGGCACTGGAATCCCCGCACCATACTTCGTTGATATGGGGGCGTTCATAACGGCGCATATCCTGATTGTTCGTCAGATGTTCCTGTAAGACGAGCTGGTTGATGAAACGGCATACCGTAGATTCTGAGAGTTGGCCGGAGCGGATGCTGCCATTGTCCTGAAGTTGTTTATAGATCGCAGCTGCAGACATCCGGGGATAATGATGCTTGAGATAAATGATCTGCTCTTTGAGGTCGTCATCAATCTTGCGGCTTACGCCACAGTCAGACCGTCCGGTGGGTACCAGAGCATCAAAACCGGATTTCTTGTAAGAAAGGTACCATTTCTCCAGAGTTCCGGGAGAATAGTGCCGGAGGGAACCATCCGGCGCCTTGATCCCTTTAGCCGAAACGGTACGAAAGTAAGCACTCAGGGATTCATAGTCTTCCTGGGTGCCTGTAATGAGTGGTGCAATCGCTGAATAGCGCATCAGAGCGACCGCCTGTTTCTTTTCCTGTTCCATAGGTCAGGCCTCCTTGTTGTTTTTTCTTTTATTGTAATGAGCAACAAGGGCGCTGTCGGGTAAGGTTATGTGGTATAAGAAAAAAGTCTGTTGACCCGGCGGTGTATCTGAAGGAACTGCGACGAATAATCCGAGAAACAGGAAAGGATCAGATCGGCCAGAGGAAAGAGAGGGATCTTAAGAGAGCGCAGCTTTTCTCTCCAGCAGAGCCTGTAGTTTCGGAGTATGGATTTGACGTTGTTTTCATCAACCGATGGATTGCTCTCACAGACCATGCTGACGCTTCGGCCTTCTTCGTAGTCATTGCAGATCCTTTGCTGGTCGGAAAGAGGGATCTGGGAGTAGGGAACCATGGAGGATAAAATAAGTGCATGGGTA
>CAYWRB010000510.1:0-2587 GCA_964460025.1 uncultured Hungatella sp. | reverse complement strand
GCTGCTGATTGAAAACAACCTGAAAAACGAAGGAATGGATCTGGAGTGGGTGGCTATGCAGATGCATTTCAGCACCAGCTATGTGCGCCAGATTTTTAAACAGCAGACAGGGGAGGCTCTGGGAGAATACCTGATACGCAAGCGAATGGAGAAGGCAGGAAAGCTGCTTCAGAAAACCGGCCTGAATATTCAGGAGGTGGCAGAGGAATGCGGCTACGGCAATCAGAGATATTTCGCCAGGAGCTTTAAGAAGTTCTATGGGTGTACGCCTACCCAGTTTAAGCAGGCGGTGGAAAAGGAAGGATTATATTAAGGTGAGGTACGGATTATGATACAGTTTACCCAGTCAGAGATCAGTCATTTGAGGGAAAAGGCCAAAAGAAAGCCGCAGTTTTTGAAAAATTTAAGAGAAACGGTCAGTGAGATTATGGAGGAGCCCATCCTGGTTCCAAAAGAAGGGATTGCCAACTGGCTTCTATATTACTACTGTCCGAAATGTTCCGTGATGCTGGAGTTTGACCGTCATGATGGATTTCATCACCGCTGCCCATCTTGCGGTCAGGTGCTTTCCGGGGAGCCTTACGACAGCAGCTGGTGGGCTACGGTAAATTCACGGAATTATCAGGGAGCTTATAAAGCAGGGCTGATCTGGCAGATTACGGGGGAGAGAAACTATGCCAGGAGAGCCATTGATATTATGGTTCAGTATTCCAGGTATTATAAAGACTATGCTGTCCACGGTGACATTCCCTACAACGGGCCGGGGAAATCAGGGGCACAGACTCTGGATGAGGCCAATTTCTTAAGGACTTTTGCAATGGCCTACGACCTGACGGAGGATGCCATGACACAGCAGGAGAGAGAGAATATCCGTGACGGGCTTCTTCTGCCTGGTGCGGAGTTTTTAGTGGATCACCGCCATATGCAGCTGCACAACCATGAGGTTATCATTCATTCTGCCATAGCTGTCATTGGCCTGATTTTTCAGAAGGAACCATATGTGCAGATGGGGGTCTATGGGCCCTATGGTCTTTTGTATCAACTGGAGCACGGAATGTTAGAAAACCACATGTGGTTTGAGGGGGCATTCGGATATCATTTTTATGCCCTGACTAGTTTTTTTGAGTATGAAAAATTTGCTCTTCACACAGAGCACAGCCATATTGGACATCCCAATTACCGGGCCATGATGGAGCTTTTGGTGTCCTATCTGGAACCAGGATTTCGGATTCCCATGCTGAACGACACTAATTACGGACATACAGGATCCAGCTTGTTCCTCTATGAGTTCGCTTACCGGGAAATGGGAGGGGAGAAGCTGTGTTATATTCTCAATGAACTGTACAGGACTATGAAGAGGGATTCCATGGAGGCCTTTATCTATGGGGTGGACGAACTGCCGGAGTGTAGCCTGGAGCTTACCAATTATCATGTGGAGCCGGGAAACAGCGGAAGCACCGTGCTTCGTGGAGATAACGGGCGGTACCTGCTGTTGAAACATGATGCTTACGGTGGGGAGCATGACCATTATGACCGCTTGGGCATCAGCTATCTGGCTTATGGAAAACGGATATCTGCGGATCTTGGCACCACAGGCTACGGTGCTTTGCTTCACTATGATTTCTACAAAAACACAGGGTCTCACAACACGGTGAATATCGGCGAGGAGAACCAGGCTCCGGTAAACGGAAAATTAACCAGATATGAAGAGAAAGACGGAATCGTCTATGTGGAGGCAGAGGCGGACTGGAGAGCTCCCTTTGAGATGCCGGACAGCTTCTTTATCGTCCAGTGGAAGGAGGAGAATTACCGTCCGGTAAAGATGGTGAGGAAGATTGCCTGGGCCAAGGATTATTTTGCGGAAGTATTTGTGGTGGAAGGTGCTGACCCGGGACAGCCCATTGACTGGGTTATGCATTTTTCAGGAAAGAGGACATGTTTCCCGGAAGGAAGGAGCGTGGAGGGCCTTTCAAAGAAAAAACCTTATAAGCACATTTCTTCTGTCACAGCCTGTGACATGGAGGCAGGAGACCAGACGTTTGTGACTGCCTATGAGGATGAAGGAGTTACGACCCATGTGTTTGGTCTGTGCCAGGGGCAGACGCTTTTTGGAGGCCAGGGGCCGGACAATCCGTCTGTCAGGGAGATTCCGTATCAGATAGAGCGCAAATTGGGAGGAACGGCCGTTTTTGCCCATGTGATTGCCAGCAGTGACGGGGAGTGCAGGGTGAAAGAAGTGAAATTTGAAACCGGGATGGAGGTTGAGATGAAGGGCAAGACGGAAACCGGGATGGAAGCCAAGATGGAGACCGGAATAGAAACTGAGATGAAAGCCAAGACGGAAACCGGAACGGAAACTGAGATGAAGGCCAAGATGGAAACTGGAACGGAAACTGAGATGAAAGCCAAGATGAAAAATGGCGGAAGAATAAAGATTGAAGTGATAAAGACAGACAATACCAGAGATCATCTGCTGCTGTGACAGGACGGTTTGTGTCTTTGGAATGGAGGAGGAGAGGACTTAAGATGTGCAGACAGAAATCATATGATGTGATAGTGGCAGGAGGAGGGCCGGCAGGAGTGGCGG
>CAYWRB010000509.1:0-2595 GCA_964460025.1 uncultured Hungatella sp. | reverse complement strand
ATTTAATCTGCGGTAAAGCTGCGGTAGATGGGTACTTTATTTTGCCGCGGTACAGGATACTACCTGTATGAGCACATCTCTTTTTGCAATCCGGTAGAGTATGGGGTGGAGGAGCCGATTCAATATATAGCTGGGGATAAAGAGAAGATGGTAGTCTATCATTTAGTAAACCGGATGACAGGCTTAGATATCAGGGAACTCGAAAACAGGAATGGAAAGTTTTATACGCCGGACGGAGAAGATCTGTGGGAGGTATTAAAAGAAAAGTATGATGAGCTGGCGGCGGATGGCAGTGTAGATGCTTCCGGATTAAACAGCTATGCGGCGGCATATCGGAGAGTCGCCACAGCAGGATGGGAAAGGACATCGGACTGTAATCTGACGATTGGCTATAAAGACGGCTGTTTATATGATCTTGATACATCATATGGCTATGGCCCTGGACAGACAGCATGGCAGGACAGAGTGAGAAGCTGGTATAAGGGAACTCAGGAGGAATATCTGCGTGAACGGGAGGAAGAACTGAAAAGAGAGGAGAACGCTGTTGACGGGTTTGAAATGATGGTAAAGGAAAATGAGGAATATATGAGGAAAACCTTCGAAGAGGGGAACGTGACCGCTTCACTGAAAGAAGTGCAGTTGGGTTCAAAAGTTCCTGTATTTTTGGAAGTGCTGGAACGTTTGAAAAAAGAGGGAATGATCGTGCCACTTACGGACAGAGTCCTTAATCTTCGTGGGGAAGTAAAAGCATTTCAGGGGTTTGATTTTAAGGCATAAGAATCTGATACATATCTTTCAGGCGGGGCAGGTTTCCCCGGTTTCTAGCAGATAAGGAAATCTGGCAGGATTATTTAAGCAGTCTCTGGATGGAAAGGGATTGTTGGGCATATTTGAGAGGTATGTGCAGACTTCCTTATAGAAAGCATTTTATATATTGAAGAATGAAATATAATAAAATTGGGATGGATGGTGGATTAGGATGTTTATTTTAGTAGCCGTAATCATAATAATTTGTGGAGTATTACTTCTTCTAAAAGCAAAAAGACGCCTGATAAGAAAGGGCTTTGCATTGTAAGTGTAATCTTCGGGATTGTACTAATCGTTTGCGGCATAACTTTAGTTTATCATTTGATTACTGGAAATATAGTATTACCTTTACATTGAAAGCAAAACTTTTTCAGAAGTAACTTTGATGATTGGCAGAGAGGTTATGTAGAAAAATAGAGTGACAGGCATCTCTGGCGTCCCGGCAGATTGGGGAATCGGGGAGTTAGGTGGAGGGAATGCAGGAATAAATTGTTCGGACTTATAGCAGGGGGCGGTTCTGAATGACAGAGGGGCCGACATAACAAAGAAAATGGAGATTGAGTAATATGAATAACGTATCATTATCAAGCAAAGTAATCTATTGGAATCCGAAGGATTTTGCCGTGAGCCAGAATTTCAATAAGGTAATCCGGGAGAATGAAAAGGTTTCTAATGATTATTACTGGAAAAGCAATAAGTCTGAGGGTGTGGACAGTTTCGGGAGGGCGCTTGACCTGACCACGATTATCAATAAGCCGGATGGATATCTGCAGGGGAGGCTGTCGGATGTGGACGATGCCGACTATTATCAGTTCAACATAGCGGAATACAGGATTTTAGGCACTGTATCCGACAAGCATAACCTTGACATAACAGTGACACTCGACCACATCCCGGAGGGCTGTGATTATGACCTTGTTTTGTATGACGGTGACGGAAACCAGGTAGGGATTGGCAGGGATAATGGAAATGGCGGCAAGAGCGTGACCGTGCCGAACTGGAACCTGGAGAACCGGGAGTATACGGTGAAGGTGCTGGCAAAGGACGGCTCCCCGGTAAATGCGGAGGAATATTACCACCTTTCCTTCCAGACGAAGCAGGCGGCAGGGGACAATGTACTCAGGCAGCAGGCAAAGGAAATGCAGGAATATGCCGGTGCGCTGCGCCGGAAACTGCATGACGGGCAGGATGCCACGGAAGAAAAACAGGCGCTCCAGCAGATCAGGGAAAAGTACGGGGCGTATTATACACAGCAGATGGATGAGCTGCATAAAACACAGGCGGCGGAATATCTGCCGGAAGGGGAAGTTTTTGATGAAAGCCGTAAGGCTGAACTTCTTTCCAAAATGGCGGCGGGCGGGGAACTGACGGAGCAGGAGAAAGGGCTGGCCAATATCTTTGCATCCGCACAGGAGATTGACAGCGCCACAGCGTCCGCAAAACTGCAGGCGGATATCGGTGAAGAAATCTTCCAGCGGATGGGGCAGTCCGGCATTTCCCCCATACCTCCTTTTGAAGTCAGCATTGGCATAGACGGAAAGGCGGAAGTAAAGGGGATTGAAGATGCGGCTGTGAAAGAAAAAGTGGAGGATATCCTGAATGGTTTTTCCGGGGAACTGATGGATACTTATATTTCCATAAATGCCAGTATGCAGGAGATGACCAGACAGGAGCAGTACATATTGAAGGCGGCAATGGGGATTGAGGCATTTTTGCAGAAAGCAACGGGCGGCAAAGTGGCGCTGTCAGACATCACAGTGGAGAACGGCAGGATAAAGGGGCTGGAAG
>CAYWRB010000508.1:0-2598 GCA_964460025.1 uncultured Hungatella sp. | reverse complement strand
CATCTTGAAGAAATAGGCTTCCTCCTTAGCCGGCTGAACCGGCCTCCACAGTCCGGACATTTTCCATCCACCAGCTGGGATTCCGTAAAAAAGGATTCGCATGGGGTACAGTACAATCCCTCATAATATCCTTTATAGATATCGCCTTTGTCATACATTTTCTTGAAAATCTTCTGAACCTGGGCCTCATGGTCAGCGTCTGTGGTACGGATGAACTTATCATAGGAAGTGTTCATCAGATCCCATATGCTTTTCACTGTGGCTGCGGTCTTGTCCACATATTCCTTGGGGGTAACGCCTGCCGCCTGAGCCTTCAGCTCGATCTTCTGTCCATGTTCGTCGGTTCCTGTCTGGAAACGCACATCGTACCCCTGAGCTCTCTTGTATCTGGCAATACTGTCCGCAAGCACAATTTCATAGGTATTGCCAATGTGTGGCTTGCCGGATGTGTATGCTATGGCAGTGGTAATGTAATAAGGTTTTTTGCATTTATCACACATCGTTCATTCCTCCTCATATAATAGTTTCCCCATTACGGCCGTGTCTGTTCCTAGTATAGTCGGTTTTTATAGTTTTCGTCAACATTTTTTCATTAGTTGTAAAATGATGCAATATATTTTATACTACGAACATGGAGGTAATGAATCATGAAAAGCCGTAGTAAACGAATATACCCTCTTATCATTTCTCTTTTACTTGCCATCTGTCTTTTGTGGGGATGCATAGGAATTCCCGGCATCGACTCTCCTTCCCGGTCTTCGGACGGAAGCTACTCTCCGGAAAATGCCGGGAGTGTTTCGGAAGGGGAACAGACAGGACCTAAAGCGCAGAAAGCACAGGCGGATTTTGAGGCTCTATGCCAGGAACTTTTTAAGGATGAGGTGAGCCAGTCTTATCTGACTCTCCACTATTCTCTGACAGACCCGGAAAGCTATGGTATCACGGACTACCCTAAGACCTTTGGAGACTTTTCTCTGGAAACCATGGAGGAAAGCATGAAGGAACAGGAGGAACTGCGGCAGGCACTTGCTGCCATCAATCCT
Source organism: uncultured Hungatella sp. (assembly GCA_964460025.1). GTDB lineage: Bacteria > Bacillota > Clostridia > Lachnospirales > Lachnospiraceae > UBA3402. The sequence continues at coordinate 1,555 of CAYWRB010000508.1, read as the reverse complement.
GATTATCTTACAGGCAATCAGAGGCTGACTTACCGGATTCTGGTAAAAACTCTTGAGTATGAACTTTTATCGAAAGGACTGGAACTTTATTATCAGCCGTTGGCGCCCAGCACGGGAATCCAGGCCCAGCTTCCTATACTCCTTACGGAATTTGCTTTCTATAAAAAACAGGATGTGGAGGATTATCTGACGCTTTTATCGGATATGGATCATTACTATCAGCAGATTTTGGATTTCGAGAGGGAAAAGGCAGCCGCAGGGCTGTCTATGACCGATGCCTGTATCGATCAAATCGCAGAGGAAAGCAGCGCCTATCTGCTGCCGCCGGAGCAAAACCTCATGTCTTCCGGCTTTGACCGGCGGATTGATTCCATGGAAGATTTGACGGATGAGGAGAAAGCGGATTTTAAGGCTCGTAATCTTACGGTTCTGGAGGAGCATTTTATTCCTGCTTACCAGCTGCTGATTCAGGGGCTTGAAGAGCTGAAGGGCTCCTGCACCAATGAACAGGGGCTGTGCTATGATCCAAAGGGGAAAGATTACTATGAATATCTGGTGGAATCTTCTATCGGAACCACATATGACGGTATGGATGATCTTCAGAAAGCCATTGAACAACAGATCAGCAGTGACCTGCTTGCCATTGCCCAGATCTTGAAGGACTATCCGGATATTTTGGACCAGATCGACCAGTTCTCCTTTTCCGAGACAGAGCCGGAAAGGATCATAGAACTTTTAAAGACAGAGGCCGGAAAGGATTTCCCGGAGGTGGTTTCTTACAGCTATGTGACCAAGTATGTACCGGAGGAGCTGCAGAAGTCTCTGAGCCCGGCATTTTTTCTGGTTCCTCCTATGAATCAGTATGATAACTGTGTTATCTACATCAATCCGGGAAGCTCCGCCGGTTCGCAGACTCTGTTTACCACCCTGGCGCATGAAGGGATTCCGGGACACCTGTATCAAAACGTATATTTTTTGTCTAACTGTGACTCTAACCTCCGAAAGATTCTGTCTTTTCTGGGTTACAGCGAGGGGTGGGCTACCTATGTGGAAAATTACTCCTACACCATAGACAACGGACTTTCTCCTGAGCTGGGGCAGGTGCTGGCTCACAATGCTTCCGCAACATTGGGGATCCATGCGCTGATGGATCTGAATATCAATTATTACGGATGGGATATCGGGAAGGTGGAGAACTATGTAAAACAGTATTTCGATGTAGGCCAGGGTGAGGATAACGTGGTGGAGACAATTTACCATGCTATGAAGAATGCGCCTTCAAACTATATGACCTATTTTGTAGGCTATCTGGAGATTCTGAAAATGAGGGACAGAGCTCAGGAAATTTTGAAAGATAAGTTTCAGATAAAAGAATTCCACCGGTTCCTTCTGGATATGGGACCGGCACCCTTTACGGTGATCGAGCCTTATTTTGAGGCTTGGGTGGAGACATATCGGTGAGAAATAAGGGACTCCGGGGACAGCGGTGTTTTTAAGAAATCAGGGAAATAACGAACGATATTTTCGCCGTTATTTCCCTGATGGTTTGTTGGAC
>CAYWRB010000507.1:0-2607 GCA_964460025.1 uncultured Hungatella sp. | reverse complement strand
AGCTGATTAAGGATAACTATGTAAAACAGATGCTGATAAAAGAGAATCAGCTGAAAGTGCTGCAGAACCAGATCAATCCTCATTTTCTGTTTAATACTCTGCATTCCATTAACTGGAAGGCAAAGGAGAAGAATCAGAAAGAGATTTCCGAGATTACGGAAGCACTGGGAAAGCTTTTGCGCTATACACTGAAAAATGACAGGGATCCGGTGGAACTGACCAAGGAGCTTGAGGTGTTAAAAAGCTATCTGTTTATCCAACAGGTAAGGTATGGAGACCGGCTGACGGTTCATATGGATATTCCGGAGGATATGGGATTCAAATTGCTTCCCAAGCTTTCCTTACAGAATATTGTGGAGAACTCCATAAAGCATGCGCTGGAAAATATGCTGGAGCCCTGCGTGATCACTATCGGGGCCGGGGTTACAAAGGATGGCTATCAGGTTTATGTGGAGGATAACGGGCCGGGAATCAGAAAACCGATAAAAAGCGGGGAGGAGGAAGATACAAAAGGAAGCGCCGGCCTGGGGATTGGGCTTAAGAATATCCAGGAGAGGCTGCGCCTGCTCTTTAGGGAGGGGTCAGGGCTGACGATACAAAATGATGAAAAGGCTGTGGTGGAGAGCATCAGCAAGGTGGTGGCCTGGGAATTCTGGGGGTTTTCCCTGGCGGATACCTGTCTGAATGCTTTCCAGGCGCTGGACGCCATCCGGCGGGTCAGCCCGGATATTGTGATTACCGATATCAAAATGCCGGTGATGGATGGGATCCAGCTGATTCAGAAGACCAGAGAGTTTAACGATCAGGTGATTTTTATCATCCTGTCAGGATATGGGGAGTTTGAACTGGCCAAAAGGGCCATGAAGGAAGGTGTCCGTGAATTTTTATTAAAGCCTTGCAGCGAGGAGGAGATCATAGAGGCGCTTAACAATTCCTGCCGGCCGGAGTTGCCGGAAGAAAGGATGGAAGCGGATCGGGATTTTGTGGATACCATCCTCCACTATCTGGACAGGCATTATGCGGAGGAAACCATAAATTTAAAATGGGTAGCCAGAGAGCTGGTTTTCCTGAATGAGGATTATATCGGCAAACGGTTTCACCAGAGGACAGGAAGACGGTTTACTTCCTATTTGAATGAGGTGCGGGTAGATAAGGCAAAAGAATATCTTAAAACCTGTCAGGACGCGGCCAATGATCAGATTGCGGCCAAGGTGGGATTTGGAAATAATCCAAAATATTTTGAAAAAGTCTTTAAAAAATATGTAGGATGTACTCCAAAAGAATACAAAAAAAAGAGTTAATACGTCAAAATGACGGATTTTTACCCTTCTGATATCGGTTATAGTGGTTTTTTGAACAAAAAAATCAACTTATAATAAAATTACCGAAAAAACAGGAGGGTAATTCTATGAAGAGAAAAATCAGTATCTTATTGGCAGCAACCATGACAGCCGCCGTATTTACAGGCTGTGGCGGAGGCTCTTCTCAAAATGCGGCGCCTCAGGGGGGACAAAGCCAGGGAAGCCAGGAGACGACAGCGGCAGCAGGAGAGACAACGGCCGGAGGCGGCGCGTCAGCGGAGAACGGGGGGTAACATTTACGTTCTCCAAAGTATCCTATCCGAGCGTTACACTGCCGGACGGACAGACATCAGGTGATAATGCGGTGATCGATTATATCCGAGACAAGTACGGAGTGAACATGGTCTTGGACTGGCAGGCAGAGTCCTCGGAGTATAATAACAAGCTGTCCTTAAACATTGCTTCCGGAAGCCTTCCGGACATCTTTTACTGTGACAATTACCGCACGTTTCTGCAGCTGGCACAGAACGGCCTGCTGGCGGATCTGACAGATATTTATGAGGATAATATTTCAGATACCATAAAGGGAATTGACAAAACGTACAACGGAAGAAACTTTGAGCCAGTTACCATTGACGGAAGGATTATGGCTATTCCGGCAGGAAACCTGGACGGGCAGCAGAACCTTCTGTGGCTGAGGAAGGACTGGCTGGATAACCTGGGGCTGGATGTACCTGAGACCTTTGACGAACTGGAAAAGGTTCTCACTGCTTTTGTCAATGACGATCCTGACGGAAACGGGCTGGATGATACGGTAGGCCTGGTGGTATCGGCTACGGAAGCGGTAAAGGGATATAATCACAACTATGGCCTGGAGCCTGTCTTTTATGCCTTTGGCGCTTACCCCACCTACTGGATGGAAGATGAAAACGGTGAGGTCTACTACGGTTCTACCGGGGAGCAGATGAAGGATGCCTTAAGCCTTCTCCATGACTGGTACGCCAAAGGCCTGATTGACAAACAGTTTGCCACCAGAATCGGTTCCGGCGAGACAGAGGCTGTGTTTACATCCGGACAGGGCGGCGCTTTCTTCGGCCCGGTTCATGCTACCAGTATCATTGACGCCTATACGAATAATCCGGACGTGGAACTGGTTCCGGTCATCGGCCCGCTCTCTGCTGACGGAAAGATGAATTACGTCCTTCCTTCTCCTATGTCCTCCATGCTGTGCATCAGTTCCAAGTGCTCTGACCCTGCAAAGGCAATTGAGATTATCGGAATCGGCAATGACTTGTACAGAGGATTT
>CAYWRB010000506.1:0-2607 GCA_964460025.1 uncultured Hungatella sp. | reverse complement strand
GATGGAATGGAATCTATCCGGAAAATGAACTGGTGGCGGATCCAGAAGATCAGGATTTCGGTCTTCCTGCTTATTATACCATCCGGGATGATGAGACAGGTCGTTTGGTGGCCAAAGTCCATCACAGCCGGATTATCCGGTTTATTGGTCGGGAGCTGCCCTGGATGGAGCAGGTGACGGAATTATATTGGGGAGAATCGGAAATTGAAGCTATTTATAATGAGGTGGTACGCCGGGATAATGTAGCCGGCAATATTGCAGCGTTGACGTTCCGGGCCAATATCAATTACATGGAGACAGAAGGCATGGACCAGCTGTTAGGCACTGCCAATACGGAGATGCAGCGCCGTTTTTGGAACCTGATGGCAGCACAGTCCATTATGGAGAGCAACTTCGGCACCCGGATGATTAATAAAGGAGATGCCATTCATAATACCCAGTATACCTTTACCGGCCTTCCGGATGTGTATGACCGTGTCATGATGGATGTGGCAGGTGCCGCACGTACTCCGGTAACGAAGCTGTTCGGCCGTTCCCCTGCAGGGCTCAACGCAACCGGCGAGGCAGACTTGCGAAATTATTATGATTATATTGACGGACTCAGGGAGACGGAACTTCGAGGAATAATTGAAAGGCTTCTTCCTATTATGGTCTTGTCAGCTTGGGGGATGGTTCCGGATGATATGGACATTGACTTTCCGCCTATGCAGACACCGGATGCTAGGGAAGTCGCAGAGATTGCCGGAAGAAAAACAGAAGCTCTCCTGGCTGTTTATCAGAATGACCTTATTGATTCTGCCACAACACAGCAGGAACTTCAGGCTATGTCAGATGAAACAGGAATGTTTAGCAAGATTTCCGATGAAAGCATAGAGGCAGGTAAGGGTAAAACTTACACCAGTAACCATATGATGGCAGATCCAATGGCTGGACTGGGATTTTTACAGCAGCCGGATTTGGAGGAGATGAATGAATAAACTGATAAGGCCTCCGACAACAGCCGATGTTACGGCTTTTATGCGGATGCTCTTTCTTCGAACAGAGCAAAATCTCATTCATGAGATAACCAGGAAGCGTAAAGCAGGTCTTATTGATTATGCGGAGACAGCTTCCCTAGAACGGGTACAGAGAATCCTGCAAAGGATGGTGGATGAATCCTGGGATTATGTTCCTAAAATGATAGAGGCTATTTTTTACCATTCCGATAAGGATGCATCCGGGTACCGGAATGCCAGAGTTCTTACAACAACCCAGACTGCTGTAGTGCAGCAGCTGTCCAACAATCTGCTTGGAGAAATCATCGAGGCATCAGAAACGGCTTATAAAAGTATCCAGGATATGTATATGATAGCGCGCCGAGAGGCAGATCCATTCAGAGAGGCAGCACTTAAGCAGATTCTCCGTAAGGAAGCTGCCGGAAATGGTTGGACATCCGCCAGTGCAAAAATGGTACAGGAACTACAGAACAAAGGCATTACAGCATTTACAGACAAAGCCGGAAGGCATTGGAGTCTCCGTGATTACGGCAATATGGCTGTAAGAACAACTTCAAGACAGGCGGAAGTAGCAGCGGTGCTGACAGCAGATGATTATGATTTGTGGCAGATTGTAAAAATTGGAAGCACCTGCCCGGTATGCGCTCCTTTGGAGGGCCGCGTATACAGTAAGAGCGGAACCAATCCGGATTATCCTCCTCTGTCTTTGGCTTTTGGAAAAGTAGATCCCAATGGTCCTAATGATCTGGTAAACACATATCTCAATATTCATCCTAATTGCCTGCATGCACTGACGAAATATACCACAATAGGAAAGACGGAAAAACAGATTCAGCGGGATAAAGATTTTTCCAGCCCGGAAAAGAATCCTCTTGATCGTGATCCCCGGACAAAGAAGCAGATTAAGGCATACCGGGACAAAGAGCAGGCCAGACGGAGGCTGTTAAATGACATGCATCAGTGGAAACGGTATAAAGCCTTACTCGGAGACGGCATGCCGAAAACATTTGAGACCTTCCGGAAGCACAAGCAGGCTTCTGATGATGTATATAAAAACTGGCAGGCAGAATACCGGAGACGGAATAAGGATATAAAGGAGGTGCTTGCAGCAGAATGATCCAATACTATGGATACACGATAAGTCCTAACCAGATTGAAACCGGAGAGGGCTTTTTAATATGCCGGAATGTTCCCATTGCCAGAACCGGAGAACAGGAATATTTAGGACGGGAGATAGGGCTTTCAGGTGAGGATGGCAACAGGCTGATAACAGTCAGACGTCCTCCGGAAGAGGTATTTTCCAATGCTGCCATGGCATCCTTTGAAGGAAAGCCGGCAACCAATGATCATCCGCCGGATCTGATTGGTCCGGATGATGTGGCTGTCTATGAAAAAGGACATGCACAGAATGTCCGCAGAGGTTCCGGAGAGTGGGAGGACTATATTCTGGCAGATCTTCATATCCATGACAGGGAACTGATTGATGCTATTCAGAGGGGAAAGCGTGAGATTTCCTGTGGATATGAATGTGAATACGTACTTAACGAAGATGGTACCTACACTCAGAAAAATATCAGAGGTAATCATGTAGCAGTTGTTGAGCGGGGAAGAG
>CAYWRB010000505.1:667-2615 GCA_964460025.1 uncultured Hungatella sp. | reverse complement strand
GCCAAACTCTTTCAAAATCCAAGTCTTTCCTACCTGCCGCACGCCTTTTAAGAGAAGAGGTTTGCGATAAGGAGAATCCTTCCGGTTCAGCAGCTTTTTCAAAATAAATCGTTCCATAGATTGACTCCTCACATTTTAATTATATATAGGGGCTTCAAAAATACAACCACTATTTTTCCTTTCATATAAAATTCTTTAACATAAAACCGCAAGAATCATGAAAAGAGCGGTCAAATTTCTGCTATACTATAATGTGTTCATAGTATACAAAAGGAGGCGCCTTATGGAGCATAATCCCATCGAGCCGGTCATGGCAGTGATTGCATATGTGGAATCGCATTTAAATGAACACCTGAATTTGGAAACCGTGGCCAAAGAAGCCCATTATTCCAAATACCACCTGCACCGCATGTTTACCGCTATAACGGGAATGACCCTTCACGACTACATCCGGCGCCGGCAGCTGACCGAAGCGGCAAAGCATCTGGTATTCTCCAGAAAATCCATCCTCGATATAGCGCTTACCGCAGGTTATGAAAGCCAGCAGGCCTTCACAGATGTTTTCAAATCCATGTACAAGCAAACTCCCTTGGAATACAGGGAAAAAGAAAATTTCTATCCTCTCCAGCTGGAATTTGCCTTAAACAGCCATCCCGCCCCGTGGGATGCCATGTCCCGAACCATATCCTATGCCACGTTCCGGGACATTCCGGCCTGGATGGAATTTATCTCTCTTGTCATTGACGGGTTCCCCTGCTTTGATGAAGCAGAGCATATAGAACGCCTTAAACGCTGTGTAAGACACCGCCAGGCTCTCCTCATGAAAGATAACAATGTGATAGCCGGCGCTGCAGCATTTTCTCCCGGCGCCGGAAGCATTGACTTTTTCGGCGTCCATCCTCAGTATCGCCGCCACAAAATAGCCGAGACGCTTCTTGATTTTCTCATATGCAATGTATTTACAAATCAGGAAATCAGCATCACCACATTCCGCCAAGGCGACAAAGCCGATACGGGACAGCGCAGGATGTACCAAGGGTTGGGATTTAAGGAGTCAGAGCTTCTGACAGAGTTTGGATATCCTGCCCAGAGACTGGTTTTACCGCCCAGAGGAAACACTTGAAAACGAAGTAGGAGGATTCCAATGCATAACAATACCTTAGACCAAGAATGGAGCGCGGCGTCCCTCATACGCTTCACCATCCCCACTATGGTCATGATGCTGTTTACCGGGCTGTACACCATTGTGGATACCATTTTTGTGGCCCGGTTCGTCAACACCAATGCCCTCTCCGCCGTCAATATCGTATGTCCTGTCATCAACATCACCGTAGGTCTGGGAACCATGATTGCAGCCGGAGGCAATGCCATTGTTTCCCGAAACATGGGAGCCGGAAAGATGACGGAGGCAAGGGAAGACTTTACACTGCTTATCCTCACGGCAGCCGCCATGGGATGCATCCTTTTTCTGGCCGGAACCATATGGATGGATGACCTTATCTATGCTCTCGGCGCCGGCAGACTGCTTTTCCCATACTGCAGGGACTATTTAAAGGTTCTGTTCTGGTTTCTTCCCGCCGGCATGATACAAACCGTATTCTCCAATCTGTTTGTCACCGCCGGAAAACCCGGATTAGGCTTTGGGCTGTCTGTCCTGGCAGGCCTTGCCAATATTGCTCTGGATTACATATTCATCGTAATCTGTGGTCTTGGCATCCGCGGCGCGGCACTGGGCACTGGCTGCGGGTATCTGATTCCCACAGCAATCGGAGGAGTTTTTTTCGCAGGAACCAGGGGAATGCTTTTCTTTACAAAGCCTAAATGGAAATGGAGCGTAATACGGGAAAGCTGCCTCAACGGTTCTTCGGAGATGGTAGGCCAGCTGGCAGCAGCCGTCACCACCTTCCTGTTTAACCTTACCATGATGAAACTGGCAGGAGAAGACGGC
>CAYWRB010000505.1:0-657 GCA_964460025.1 uncultured Hungatella sp. | reverse complement strand
GGCAGCCATCACCATCATCATTTATTCCCAGTTTCTTTTAAATACGCTGTATATCGGCTTCTCCATGGGAGCCGCACCCATTATCGGCTTCAACTACGGAAATAAGAACCTTGTCCGGCAGAGGAAGGTTCTTAGAATCTGCACAGGCTTTGTTGCAGCCGTGTCCCTACTGGTGTTTCTGTGCTCTGCGGCCGGCGGACCTTATATCGCAGGAATGTTCGCGCCTCCCGGGTCTCAAGTATATCTGCTGGCGACGGAAGGTTTTTCCGTTTTTTCCTTCAGCTTCCTGTTCTGCGGCATCAATATCTTCACCTCCGCCATGTTTACGGCCCTGTCAAACGGAAAACTGTCTGCCGTCCTCTCTTTCCTTCGGACTTTCGGCCTGCTGGCCGGATTCATCCTTTTGCTGCCCCGGTTCTTCGGAATTGCCGGCGTGTGGCTGGCCGTTCCTGCTGCGGAAGGAATCATGTTCCTTGTGTCGGTCGTTTGTCTTGCAGGTTATCTTTTTTCTCTCAGGTGAGACTAGTACAGCGTTGCATTAATTCTCGAGTAAATAACACTCGCTATCCGAGATAACGTAGCTCTGAGAGGGAGTTGTGTTGCTTTCTCCAGGGTACTTGAAGACCATCGGTACTTAGGCGCTGTCCTTTAGCGCCT
>CAYWRB010000504.1:0-2622 GCA_964460025.1 uncultured Hungatella sp. | reverse complement strand
GAGGCAGATGAGGAAAAAGCCGGAACCTGTCTGTGCTATATGGGCTATATTGCCTGGAAATCTGCGGAAGTGCTGGAGAAAAAGCTTAGAGAAACCGGCATGTGGAAGCTGTTTACAGACATGGAGATGCCGCTGATCTACAGTCTTTTCCACATGGAGCAGGCCGGAATCCGAGTGGAAAAAGATACTTTGAAGGCTTATGGAGACCGGCTGAAAGTGGAGCTGGCGCGGATGGAGCAGGAAATCTACGGTCTGGCCGGGGAAACCTTCAACATCAATTCTCCCAAGCAGCTGGGGGAGGTTTTATTTGACCATATGAAGCTTCCCCACGGGAAGAAGACAAAGACAGGGTATTCGACAGCGGCGGATGTGCTGGAAAAATTGGCGCCGGATTACTCCATCGTCAGGAAGATTCTGGATTACCGCCAATATGCGAAGCTGAATTCTACCTATGCGGAGGGGCTTTACGGGTTCATCCGGAAGGACGGGAGGATCCACGGTACCTTTAATCAGACCATTACGGCTACGGGCCGCATCAGCAGCACGGAGCCTAATCTTCAGAATATTCCGGTGCGGATGGAGCTGGGGCGGGAGATCAGGAAAGTTTTTGTGCCGGAGGAGGGGTATACCTTTGTGGACGCAGATTATTCCCAGATAGAGCTGAGGATTCTGGCCCATATGTCGGGGGATGAGAGGCTTATCGGCGCTTACAGAGAGGCACAGGACATCCATGCCATTACGGCGTCCCAAGTATTTCACATACCTCCTGATCAGGTGACGCCTCTGCAGAGAAGGAATGCCAAGGCGGTGAATTTCGGGATCGTGTACGGGATCAGCGCTTTCGGACTCAGCGAGGACTTAAGCATCAGCCGGCAGGAGGCCATGGATTATATTGATAAATATTTTGAGACCTATCCGGGGGTTAAGGCATTTCTGGACAGGCAGGTGGAGGAAGGCAAGGAGAAAGGATTTGTGGTTACCATGTTTGGGCGGAGAAGACCGATTCCTGAGTTGAAGTCAGCCAACTATATGCAGCGGTCTTTTGGAGAACGGGTGGCTATGAATTCCCCCATACAGGGAACGGCAGCGGATATCATGAAGCTGGCCATGATCGCGGTGGACAGGGAACTTCGCAGCCGGAATTTAAGATCCAGGATCGTTCTTCAGGTCCACGATGAACTTTTGGTGGAGACATGGGAACCGGAACTTTCCCAGGTGACAGAGATTCTGGAGACAAAGATGAGAGAGGCAGCACACTTAAGTGTGTCTTTGGAGGTTGAGGCTCACAGCGGAGGAAGCTGGTATGATGCCAAATAAAGAAGAAAAAAAACGTATCATCATCCTGACCGGCGGAGCAGGATCCGGAAAGACCAGGGTTTTGGACATACTAAGACAGGAATACGGCGCAGCGGTGCTTCAGACCGACGTGGTAGCCAAGGAGTTGGAAGAGCCGGGGCAGCCAGGATACGAAGCTATGGTCAATGTATTCGGAAGAGATATCTTAAATGAGGACGGATATCTGGACAAAAAGATTCTGGTACGGATGGTGTTTGGCGATAAGGCTCAAAGAGAAAGGATAAACGGCTTAATTCACCCTCTGGTGTGGGAAAGGATGAAACAGTGGATTGAGCAGTCGGACAGCAGGCTGGTTGTGGTGGAATCAGCCTTGCTGCCTGAGAACCCCCATGAGATCTTTCATGAGGTATGGTATGTCCATACCGCCAAGGAAGACCGGATAAGCCGTATGATGGAGAATCGAGGATATTCCAGAGAACGGGGGGAGCAGATGATCGCGGGACAGCCGACGGATGAGGTTTATAGGCAGTATGCGGATCATGTGATTGACAACAACGGAACCAGGGAAGAACTGGTCAGACAGGTGCAGACAGCAGTACGGATTAACAGTTCAGTCTAGGCATTTGCACTGGCTGCAAAGGCTGTAAAAAAAGGGTATCGGACGCGGCTTAAGCTTCCATCTATTTTTCCGGGTGACATTTTCCAAAAAATGTGATATGGTTATATCTCGGGAGAAATCGGAAACGGCACGCGCCGCTTTGCGGCACCTGCCAGGTCGGCGGAACACGTTCCAATTGTGAGGCTCCGCCTCACAGGCGTTCCTCCTTCAGAAAGTATACTATACAAAAAGGAAGCGGCCATATCATGAGGTTAGTAAGTATTGCCAGTGGAAGCAGCGGCAACTGTATCTATGCGGGAACCATGAATACCGGGGCAACACACAGGCCGTCATCGACTACAGCGACATATCGCGGAGATGGAACATGCCCGCAAGATACTACACCCGCACATTCAATGACAATGGAACTTCGGTAAGGATTGTCTTCATTGACACCACTCCCCTCATCTCGAAATACCGCAAAGATCCGGCAACATATCCCGACGCTGAGAAACAGGATCCCGAGGCACAGCTTCAGTGGCTTGACAAAACCCTGGCGGAAGCTACAGAGGATTGGGTGGTAGTTGTGGGACACCATCCGATATATGCCGACACTGACAAAACCGAGGAGGAACGACGCGACTTGCAGCAGAGTGTGGATCCCATACTGCGCAAACACAAAGTGGACATGTATATCTGCGGACATATCCACAACTTCCAGCATATCC
>CAYWRB010000503.1:0-2626 GCA_964460025.1 uncultured Hungatella sp. | reverse complement strand
AGCGCAGGATAGCCTGCGCCATAGCCTCACTGTTCATAACCGGCACGATAAGCCCGGCAGGGCCGAAGTGATCATCCTCCCTCTCACCCTCCAGAAGAGCACGGCAATCGCCTACATTTGTAGCCACAAAGGGAATCTCTGCCGCCATTCCCTCCAGGATGGCCAAGGGCTGTCCCTCGCTGATGCTGGATAGGAGCAATAAGTCTACCTTCGGCAGATGTTCCTTGATATTGACCTGACCTAAAAATTCCACATCTTCTGTCTCAAGTTCCTCCAAAAGCTCCCTGCATTCCTGATAATACACCGGATCTTCCGCACAGTTCCCCATGATCATAAGCTGTACCTCCGGCTTTGCCCGTTTTACGATGTCGAAAGCCAGAAGCATGGTTTTCACATCCTTGATCGGCACTACCCTCAGCACTGCACCCAATACAAAAGGACCGTCTTTTTTCTTTTTCCGGCAGACGTCAAAATCTTCGGCATTCACACCGTTTGGTATGACAGCGATCTTATCCGGCGGACATTTCAATTCAATCTGGAGGGAACGGTTGGTTCCAAACAGGGTGGTGACCATGCTGGCCTGATGATACGCGATGAAGGATAGTTTCTTGAAAAAGTCGATCCACAGTTCTTTGAACTCTCCTGCCACCCAGTTAGAACGAATGATATCCTCCTCCCGCTCCCTCGTATAGATACCGTGTTCAGATAAAAGCAGGGGCGACTTTTCTATGTAAGAAGCACAGCTTCCCAGAATCCCCGCGTAACCGGCAGAAACTGCATGGTAAACGTCTGCCTTTGGAATCTCCTGCGAAAGAATATGCATCAGCGGAAAATAGATCCCCCTGAAATTCCAAAGGAACTGAAGGAATACTTTCTTGGAATCCTGTCTATGGTACTCCTCCATGCAGAGATCAAAGAAAGATTCACTCATCAAAAGATCGCTCATATGCCGGTGGTGGCGTCTCGCAAGTTCCAATACGCCAATCCAGTCGATAGTATCTACAGAACCGCCAATCAGCCCTTTCAAGGTGTCCTTTTCCTTTCTGGTCAGCCGGACTTTCTGGCCAGTCTTTTTGAAGGCTGCATCTCCTAAATACAATGTACGGATCTCTACCACATTTTCCGGTATACTACATACATATTCCGGCATCTCCTCTCTGGTGGTCGCAAGCGCCCATATCACAAATTCCACATCCTGGAACTGGCTGCACAGCATCTGCACCCAACTGGATACGCCGCCCGGAACATAAGGATAGCTCCCTTCACAGATCAAACATACCCGCATACTTTATTCTCCTTCCTCCAACGTTATAATTCCATAACTTTCCTGAATGCGAAGCAAATAGTATCCGTTTCCTGCATCCTGATAAGACAAACCCTCTGCGCCGACAATGCGGTCATCAGTGTGATAAAAGAATGCCTGCCCTTTTACGGCGCCGCTGCAATGAAGCTCTATCCGGGCGCCGTCCTTTTTCCAGCCATAATCCAACTCCTGATAGCTCCTTACATCATCACCGGTCTGGGACAACGTCCTGCCCTCCAGCCAGAGTACATGGTTCAGGACTTCCGATTCAAAAACACTGATCTGTTCTTTATCTGAATCCCAGACAGCGGTGTCCCCATCCCCGGCAATCAGCATATCCGCATCAAACACATGGGAAACCATGCCATAAGCCCCCAGAACAGAACAGATATCAAATAAGTTTCCGTCCTCTATGGAATTCCCTCTGGTAGCCGCAGGAAATACATTGCAGCCATCCTCCCGGGAAAATGGATCAATAAAATCCTGATCAAGAACAGTCTTCCCATCCTCCGGGCCGTCAGCAACATAGACCAGTTCCCCGCCGAATTGCAGCACCGACTTTCCGACATCTGTAAGCAGCGGGTCATCCGACGTCCCGAAACTCTCCTCAGAAGACGCCGCGGCTAATATACCGGCAGTATATGGCGTATCCGTGCGCAGGGAAATACCCTGAAAAGCAGGCCACACCACATCCCGCACAAACCCTTTTGCAGAATATCCATACAACCTCCTGCATAACTCGTCGTCATCAGAAGTAACCATGGGGAAATTATCAAGGAATACTGCCTTCACCCCCAAAACCGGATAGACAAAATCCGGCCACAGCACAGCCATGGCTCCGGTCAGAAGCCCCATGCAGCGAGTGTCCGTAAGGAAGCTTCCGTTGATCAGGCAGACACCGCCCTTTTGCCAATCATATGTATAGAGGATGGGAACATCATCTTTCGCATCCCGGATATAGACAGAGGCATCGGCGCTGGCTTTAATCCGGGCGGAACCGCTGTCCCCATCATAATATGCTTTCTCCGGCTGGACGGGAAGCAGAGGCTTTTCAAAAACCAGATCATGGTAATCTTCCCCTGAAGACTTCTCCTGAATGCCAAATACCGTCCACAATCGGGAATCCTCATCCCCTTCCAGAAGGCCCGCCGCCAGAACAACACGGCCTCCGTCTGCAATGAACTCTTCAAGTTCTTCAATATCTGCATAGAGACTGATAGAGTCATGACAAAAAATTACCAGATCCTGCGGCTTTGCTTCCCCCACGTTAAAATGCCCTTCCCCGTCTACCGTGAGTTTGATATCCTCGCAGAACTGCCGGAC
>CAYWRB010000502.1:0-2630 GCA_964460025.1 uncultured Hungatella sp. | reverse complement strand
CTTTCAGACTCCGACCTCATCAACTATTACAAAAACTGCCTGTATAATCCTATGCAGAACTTTAACACAGATCCGGATATCCGCAGGATATTAAATCAGCTGATTGACGGAACCTACTGCCGCGAGAATCCTGCATTGTTTAAGGAGATTTATGATTCCCTGCTTTATTCCAACCGCATGGATAAGGCGGATATGTATTTTATCCTGAAGGATTTCCGCTCCTACGCGGAGGCAGAGGAGAGAATCGGGGAGGCCTATAAAAAGAAAGACTGGTGGGCAAAGGCTGCCATTATGAATGTGGCATGCTCCGGCAAATTCTCTTCTGACCGTACCATCAGGGAATATGTGGATGAGATCTGGCATTTGGATAAGGTTGCGGTGAAGCTGTAGAAGGCATTGGGCCGATATCGTAATATAAGAGGGCTCTCTTTCATAAACTAATACTGCCTTGCAGAAATAACCGGTGATGAATTCACCGGAATTTCCGCAGGACAGTACCGGAAAAGTTTGTGAAAGGGGGCTTTTTATGCGTCTGGGAAGGCGATTTATGGGGATTTTGGCAGCGGTTCTGCTTCCTTATGCGGTAACTCTGGCATGGAGCGGCGGTGTGGGCGGCGTATATGGAAACGGAATGAAGGGGAACGGGGGGCTGCCCGGAGGGACAGGCGGCTTGCTCGGGGGAGCAGATGGAGCATCCGGCGGCCTGGGAGGAGGTATGGGGCTGGCCGGCGCAGATTGGGAGAAGGGCCAAGGGGCGAAAAAAAAGATATACATTGGCAGCGGACAAAAAGGGTATTTGGATGTGGAGACCTATCTGATCGGTATCGTAGCGAGACAGATTCCGGCAGAGTATGAGTTGGAAGCCCTGAAGGCCCAGGCAATGATTGCCAGGACTTATATATACGGGCAGATGGAGGGAAAGACAGAGATAAAGGAGGAGGAGCTGGGGCTTAAGTCTCTGGAAGAGGAGCAGATGGAGTCTCTGTGGGGGAGACAAAAGTTTGTGGAGTATTATGATAAGATCAGCCAGGCAGTCCGGGAGACGGATGGGATGGTTATGGTGCTGGACGATCATCCGGTGCCGGAGCCTATGTTCCATCGGGCCAGCGCCGGATATACCAGGGACGGAGGAGAGGATTATCCGTACCTTAAATCCGTGGACAGCCAGTGGGATATGGAGGCGGAAGGATATCTTACCGTGGTGGAGTGGGAGCCTAAGGAAATTGTCCGGCTTATGACGGAGGCAGCGGTTAAAAATGGGACAGGAGAGGCGGAGCTGACCGAAAAACAGGTGACGGACACCCTTCAGCTGGTGGGCAGGGACAAAGCCGGATACGTAAAGGAGATTCAGATCGGCTCCCACATTTATACGGGAGAAGAGATACGGGCCATACTGGATCTGCCTTCCGCCGCATTTACCCTTGAAGAGCATGAGGGGAAGCTTCGTGCAGTCTGCAAAGGGATCGGACATGGATACGGCTTAAGCCAGTATGGCGCCAATGCTATGGCGGAGGATGGAAAAAGCGCGGAGGAAATTTTGAAATATTATTATCAAAATATTATAATTATTTCTTCGGAATCGTGAATAAGTAAAGAACCTTTGGTAAGAATATTACCGAGGTGATAAACGGTGAAAGAAAAATTAAATCAGTTATTCAAAGACAAACTATTTCTTGTCATGCTAGTTCTAGGCCTGCTGACTATTGTTGCCGCAGCAGGTGTGGTTACCATTCAAAGAGGAAATGTTCCGGAAGAAAACCCGTATATGCAGATGCAGGAGCCGGGAGCATTGATTGCGGAAGACAAAAAGAACGAGGAGCTGCTTCCTATCGCAGGAGATTCCAATATCCGCAAGGAAGAGCAGCAGACGGCCCCGGCCGGACAGAGATCACAGGAGACAAAGGATGCCGTTTCGGACAGTAAAAAGGAATTGGCTAAGAAGGATGAGACACAGGCCGCACAGGTCGGAGCAGGACAGGCCGCTGCCGTTCCGCTGGTTCTGGATTTTACGGATACCAGCAAAATAGGATGGCCGGTGATGGGGAATATCCTGTTGGATTACAGTATGGATACAACCATCTATTTTCCGACCCTGGCTCAATACCAGTGTAATCCGGGAGTGGTGATTCAGGCGGAGGTAAGCCAGCCGGTGGAAGCTCCTGCCAACGCAAGGGTGCAGGCTGTCGGAGTCAATGAGGAGATCGGAAATTTTGTGGTCTTGGATTTCGGCAATGATTATCTGGCAACATGCGGACAGTTAAAGGAAATTCAGGTAGTGGAAAATGAATACCTGGAAGCAGGAAGAATCCTTGGTTATGTGGCGGAGCCGACAAAGTACTATTCCGTGGAAGGCAGCAATGTGTATTTTGAACTGCAGCACAACGGCCAGCCGGTTGATCCGGTAGGATATTTTCAGTGAAAATCAGGAAATAACCATGCATCTGGTTGTGAGTGGGATAAAGTCCCGTCTCAGGCCAGATGCATTTTTGTTTATCTTTTCAAGCGAGAGTTTTTAAGGGAAAGTTATGTCCATGAACGTTTGACATATTCTGGAAACGTGGTACAATAAGATTATGATGGTAATTACTTGATTGCATCGGAGGAGGATATCATGGATAATCAGCTGATAT
>CAYWRB010000501.1:0-2631 GCA_964460025.1 uncultured Hungatella sp. | reverse complement strand
GCCGGCCTGGCCAAGGAGGAACACAACCGTCTTTGTTTCCCCCGGTTTTAGACTGACTATGCAGGACAGGGCGCCGCAGGAATTTTCGTTGTAGCTTAAGACATTGCCGAGATTGCCTGATTCCACCCCTTTGGGGTTTTTGTACCCCCGGTAGCTTCCAAGGAATTCTCCCCGGTCTCCGCAGTAGGAAGACACCTCCCCGCCTGCCAGGCCAAAGAAGCGCTCTGTCACACGTTTCGAGTCCACCTGCTCATGCTCCGAAAGGGTATCCAGATTTCCGTGTATCTGCTGTATCACCCTGTTTCCTTCAAACAGAGTCCTGGAAATAAAAAGGGAATACTGCAGATTTACCTGGTCCTGTTCATAATTGCCGTGGTTTGTAAATTCCCCGTAGCCGGTCAGAGTAAGGCTTCTCTGTCTCCCGGAGCCATTGGTTACGGAAAGGGCCCACACTTCATAGCATTTCCCCAAAGGAACATAATAAAGGGCCTGGGACTTAATCCCGTCATAGTCAGCGCTTATTCTGGTATAACCTAAACCGTGGCGGCACTGACTTTTATAATCCTCTAAGTCCTTCCCTACCGGCTGCCAGGATGCAGACCAGTAATCCTTTGACTCATTATCGCGGAGGTAAAGATAACGCCCCGGCTGGTCGAAACCATTGAACACATAGCGCAGAATCCGCCCGTCCGCGCCTGATTTTACAAAACTGTAGCCTCCCGCATTGTTGGAGATAATAGCGCCGTATTCAGGGGAACCCAGATAATTTACCCAAGGCATGGGCGTATCCGGCCGTATGATTACATACTCTCGGTTTTCATCATCAAAATATCCATAGTTCATGTGATTCTATCTATCCTTTCCATTGGTTCTCTGCCTTAAATCAAACGCACATGAATGTCATGCGTCTCATCCGGCAGACTGGTCAGCATGTTACGGGGCAGAACAATGAAAGCATCTTCGCTTATCTCCAGCTTTTGTCCGTCACAGGAGGCAGAGGCTATGATATAATCTCCAAAGTCTTTGCCATGAGGATTCTCATAAACAATCATCAGGGCTTGGCCTGCAAATGAAACGGCAACCGAGGCATTTCCCTCCGAATCAAACTGCCCCGCCAGCAATTTGGGGTACAGGACTAAGTCTCCCCCTTCTCCGCGGACACCGAAAACCTGGGTAATCATGGTCATCATATACCAGCTTGCCGCTCCTGTCAGATACTGGTACATCCCCCGTCCGTCAGAGCGGAAATACTCCGGTATGCCGGGATATATCCGGCTGGTATCAAAATCCAGAGCCGTGTCCGAAAGAGACTTTAACGCCTTCCACCCCTCTTTCACAAATCCCCGGCTGTATAGGGCATTGGCGTACATAACGGTCATGTGGGAAAAGACGGCTCCGTTTTCCTTTTCTCCATAGGCAAATCCGAACATGCGGCCCATATCAAATTTCAATTCATGAAAATCCGTGTTCAGGCGATAGCCTCCGATTTCTTTCCGATACAGATAATGGTCCGCACTTTTTACGATTTTCCGGACATGGCCGTCCTCCGCTGCCCCGCTCATAACCGCAAAGACCTGTCCTGTCAGCATCATGCGTACCTCATCGAAGCCAAACCCTTCCACGGCCTGTCCGTGATTATCATAATAGCTGTTAAACCACCCTTCTCCTTCCGGCCCTTCTATCCACTCATGGTCTCTTAAATATTCCATCAGCCAGTTGGCCTTCCCAATCAAATGAACCGCCAGCCATGACAGGGAAAACTCTTTTTTCCTTCCGCTGACCGTATGTCTGCAGCAAGTCCCATAAGCCGCCAAAATCTGATGTTTCTTTTCAATATCCTCAAAGTCCCCGTCGCCTTCCAGCAAAACTTCCAATTCCTCCATAAGCTTCACCGAATCGCCGGAAGAATTCTTTTCCAAAAGGCGGATCATCTCCGCCAGATTCAGAAGATTTCCTGCATATGCGCAGGTGAAAGCCACGCTCTCCCCCCGCTCCCCGGCCATATCCAGCGCATCATTCCAATCCGCCCCCCGAAGCCTGCAGATATTGTGCTCTCCCACCTCAAAAAAGGCTGTCAGCTGCTGAATCAGAAGGTGCTCCAAAATACTTCCGGTATAGATATTATCTTCCTCTGTCCTCTGCCGGTTTCCCAAGCCGGCATCCCAGAGAAGGTCTGTCTCTGTCCCCCGCATGACCTGGCCGTCTTTAAAATAAGGAACCTGTCTGTTTAAAATCTCAATATCCCCTGTCTGGTCCATATAAAGCTTTGTTGTCATAAGGGGCCACAGCCCATGGTCCATCCAGACCCGGCTGATTCCGTTTCTGTCCGCAAAAAAGATGCCGTCCTCATCTCCGATTATGGTGGCGTTGGTTCCGTCAACCCGGACTCCTCCAAAATTTTTGGCAATCATCTCCCCTACCTTCCGGGGCTCCATCAGAAGCAGGGACAAACAATCCTGCCACAAATCCCGCCATCCCCGTCCTCCTCTTCCATAATCATGGTGGGGCAGGAAAGAGCAGCCGAATATCCTGCGTAAAAACGGCTGAAAACAGACCCACTTCATCCAGGAATCAAAATTCCCGTCGCCTGTGTGAAACCTGACAGCCACCTGACGCTGCCAGTAGTCCTTT
>CAYWRB010000500.1:0-2632 GCA_964460025.1 uncultured Hungatella sp. | reverse complement strand
GACCTACTTGGTAGGAAAAGATGCGGCGGAAGTGACAGGAATTGCCGTGGATGGGGACGGAAAGCCTACGGACCCGGATTTGGTGGCAGGAGTTACCATTTCTATTGACGGATATCAGACGGCAGCTTTAAAGGCCATAGATAACGCGAAATAAAAGAAATTTCAAATAATTTTCAGATATTTTAATATGAAAAAGCAAAGAGACAAATAATCAGACAATTTAAAGAAAAAAACTATTTACAAACCGAAAAAAATGTAGTATGATCTCTCCAGTAGCTGCTTCGATACGGTAAAGCAGCACAGGACAGAACAGGAAAAATACTCCCGGAGTGTTTCCTCAAGGATGAGGAAAAGCCGGGAGTATTCTGTTTTGAAAAGCCGGAAAAGAGGAGAGATTATGAAGGTAAACAGGCAGGGTCGGCCAGAGGGCAGGCAGAGAACAGGAAGCCAGGAAGAAAAAGGCAGGGCGGAAGGATTCTTCCGGGGCCAGGAGACAACGGGAGGACAGAATCAGACGATCCCAGGGCTCTATGATCCCAGATTCGAGCATGACAGCTGCGGCATCGGCGCGGTTGTGAATATTCAGGGGGTAAAGACCCACAGGACCGTGGAACAGGCCCTCCACATCGTGGAGAACCTGGAACACAGGGCAGGAAAAGACGGAGAAGGAAAGACTGGCGATGGTGTCGGTATTATGCTCCAGATTTCCCACAAGTTCTTTCGGAAGGTGACGAAGCCTTTGGGGATTGAGCTTGGGGAAGAGAGGGAGTATGGTGTCGGCACCTTTTTCTTTCCCCAGGACATTCTGGCAAGAAATCAGGCCATGAAAATGTTCGAGATTATTGTTGGGAAGGAAGGCCTTACCTTTCTGGGATGGAGGGAGGTTCCTACCAGGCCGGAGCTGATTGGGGAGAAGGCGGTGGAGAAGATGCCTTACATCCTTCAGGGCTTTGTGAAAAAGCCGGAGCAGATGAACAAGGGACTGGAATTTGACCGGTGTCTCTATGTGGTGCGGAGAGTATTTGAACAGAGCAATGACAATACCTATGTGGTTTCCTTAAGCAGCAGAACCATTGTCTACAAAGGCATGTTTCTGGTAAAGGAGCTGCGGCGGTTTTTCACGGATCTGCAGGACAAAGACTATGAGTCCGCTATGGCCATGGTTCATTCTCGCTTCAGCACCAATACCAATCCAAGCTGGATGAGAGCTCATCCCAACCGCATCATTGTACACAACGGAGAGATCAATACCATCCGGGGAAATGTGGACAAAATGCTGGCCCGTGAGGAGACCATGGAGTCAGAATTTTTTAAATCAAAGATGCACAAGGTTCTGCCGATTATCAACCAGGAGGGCTCCGACTCCGCTATGCTTGACAACGCCCTGGAATTTATGATGATGAGCGGCATGGAACTTCCCCTGGCAGTGATGATTATGCTGCCTGCCCCCTGGAGCCACGACAAATCCATGCCCCAGGAGGTAAAGGATTTTTATCATTACTATTCTACGATGATGGAGCCATGGGATGGCCCTGCCTCCATCGTGTTCAGTGACGGAGACCTGCTGGGAGCGGTTCTGGACCGGAACGGCCTGCGGCCTTCCAGATACTATATCACAGATGACGGATACGTGATACTGGCATCCGAGGTAGGCGCCATTGACATTGAACAAAGCCACGTCATAAAAAAGGAACGCCTCCGGCCAGGGAAAATGCTTCTGGTTGATACAAGAAAGGGAACCATCATCGGGGACGATGAGCTGAAGATGGAGTATGCCGCCCGGAAGCCTTACGGCGAATGGCTGGACTCCAATCTGGTGGAGATGAAGGATTTAAGCATCCCCAACATAGGGGTGCCCCGCATGTCCGGGGAGCAGAGAGCCAGACTGCAGAAAACCTATGGATATACCTATGAGCAATACAAGACCATGATTCTTCCCATGGCTTTAAATGGCGCGGAGCCTGCATCGGCTATGGGCTGCGACAGTCCTCTGGCAGTGCTTTCCAAGACCCACCAGCCCTTGTTTAACTATTTTAAACAGTTGTTTGCCCAGGTGACCAATCCGCCCATTGACTCCATCCGGGAAGAAATCGTCACATCCACCACAGTGTATGTGGGGGAGGACGGAAATGTGCTGGAGGAGAAGGCGGACAACTGCAAGATTCTACAGGTCAACAACCCCATACTCACCTGTACGGATCTGCTGAAAATCAAGCACATGAAAAGGGATGGCTTTAAGGTGGCTGTGATTCCCATTACCTATTATAAGAGCACGTCCCTTGCAAGAGCCATTGACAGGCTGTTTCTGGAGGTGGACAGAGCCCACAGGGCAGGGGCCAACATTATGATCCTGTCTGATCGGGACATCGATGAAAACCACGTGCCCATTCCCTCTCTTTTAGCGGTGTCCGCGCTGCAGCAGCATCTGGTTACCACCAAAAAGCGGACGTCTGTGGCCCTGATTCTGGAAAGCGGGGAACCCAGGGAAGTTCATCATTTTGCCACCTTGTTAGGCTATGGCGCCTGCGCCATCAATCCTTATCTGGCTCACGAGTCCATCCGGTATCTGATTGAGACAGGAATGCTTGACAAGGATTACTATGCGGCGGTAGAAGATTATAACCTTGCAGTG
>CAYWRB010000499.1:0-2637 GCA_964460025.1 uncultured Hungatella sp. | reverse complement strand
TATCCTCATAGACTATCTTTCCACCGCAGATTGTCCATTTTACTTTTCCTGTCAGCTTCCGGCCTGTAAAGGGGGAGTTGGAGGATTTGGAATGGAATTTTTTTACGGTCCAGGTCTCTTTGGAGTTGAAAATTACGATATCTGCAGGGGCTCCGGGTTCTATGCGGCCGCATGGCAAGTGGTATAGCTTTGCCGGATTCAGGCTCATTTTTTCTATGATCTGAATCAGGCTTAAGTGACCGGGGAGTGCAAGTTCCGTAATTGCCAGGGCCAGGGCGGTTTCCAGGCCGATGATTCCGCTGGGGGCTTCGGTCAGAGGTTTGGCTTTTTCTGCCGGGCTGTGGGGGGCGTGATCTGTGGCGATGAGATCGATGGTTCCGTCTTTTAGGCCCTGTATCAGTGCCTGCCTGTCTGTCTCGGTGCGGAGAGGGGGATTCATCTTGGCTAATGTGCCTTTTTCTAGGACGGCTTCCTCGGTCAAGGTAAAATGATGGGGGGTTACCTCGGCGGATATGTGGGCGCCCATTTTTTTTGCGGTGCGGACAAGTTCTACCGCATTTTTTGAGCTGATGTGCTGGATATTGATATGAGCGCCTGTGTGAAGGGCAACCATTAGGTCTCTGGCTACCAGGCTGTCTTCGGCAAGGGAGGGGGAGCCGTAGATGCCCAGTTTATCGGATACGGCGCCATGATTGATTCCGTTGTTTTGAATAAAGGCAGGATCTTCCTCGTGGAAGCTTAGAGGGAGATTTAAGATGGCAGCCTGGTCCATGGCTTGTTTTACCAGGTTTTGGTTCATGAGAGGGATTCCGTCGTCGGTGAAGCCGACGGCTCCTGCTGATTTGAGCTTCTCCATGTCTACCAGTTCCTGGCCTTTCATTCCTTTGGATATGGCAGCAGCGGGAAGTACGTGGATGCCTGTTTTCTTTCCTTCTTCTAATATATAATGGAGGATTTCTGGGTTATCTGCCGGAGGTTTTGTGTTGGCCATGGTGATTACTGTGGTGAAGCCTCCTGCGGCGGCAGCAGCGGCTCCGGTGTGGATATCTTCTTTGTAGGTCAGGCCAGGGTCGCGGAAATGGACGTGGACATCTACCAGGCCTGGGGCTACGGCGCAGCCTGATGCGTCGATGACTGTGTCATAGGTTCCGTCATCTTCGTAGGTTCCGATTCCTGTGATGACAGAGTTGTCCAGGATGATGTCTGCGAGATACTCCTTTTTTGTGTCGGGATCAATGATATTGCCATTTTTTATTAAAATCATAATTTTCTCTCCTTATTTCTTGTCTTCCCGATATGAAATACTTTCTGGGGCAGCTGGAATACCAGTACGATTCCAAGTACGATGGCCACCGCAACCTTCAGTGCCATGAACCCTGTCCGGGCTGCCAGTTCCATCTGGTCGGTTACGATGTAGTAGGCTGTCCAGTATACGCCGCCGCCTGGCACCAGAGGGAAAATGCCGCTGATCAGGAAAATGGTTACCGGGCATCGCTCCCATACGGCGGACAGTCTGGAAAGGAATACTACCAGAAGGGCGGCAAAGAAGGTGGCTTCCGGGGCGGAGCTGTGGGGGATTAAGAAGCAGTATACCAGCCAGCCGGCTCCCCCTATGAACCCACAGTGAGGATAGTATGCCCTCGGAACGCTGTAGAGAACCGAGAAAGCTACCGTGCCGATTGTGGCGGCTAAAATTTGTCCGATCACAGCATGGCACCTCCTGTCAGTCTTTGAAATACGGTAAAGACGAACCCCACACCCATGGCAATTCCGAAAAATACCAGCATGGCATCCAGCATCCTGACGGAACCGGCGATGTAGTTTTCGTCGGCAATGTCACGGATTGCATTGGTAAATGCCACTCCTGGCACCAAAGGGATGATGGATCCTATGATCATCTGGTTTAAATGCTGTCCGATTCCCAGATGATAGAGCATCATGCAGGACAGAGTCGCTACGGCCCCTCCGGCAATTCCTGAGACCATTTTGGACAGGTAGGGGGTGCTGACAAAGAGTACAAACAGATACACGATTAATCCGGTCAGGAAGGCGGCCAGACAGTCAATCAGGCTGCCTCCGTAGAGATAGCAGAAGGCTCCGCTTCCTACACCCGAGGCCAGGATGAGCATATGGCGGCTTTTACCGGGCATTGTACGGATCTGGGCCAGCCGTTCTTTGACTTCTTTGATGGTATACCGGTTTTCTTCTATTTCCCTGGAAAGCTGGTTGACGGCAGCTACCCGATTTAAGTGAGAGCCGCTTACAGGGATATGCTGGACTTTGGCAAAGGTCTCTTCCCCAATGCTGCCGGACGTTGCAAAAATTCCATTGCTCAAAACAAAAGCATTACCGGATGTAATCCCGTAATGCTTACAGATTCGATTGATGGTTTCTTCTACACGAAAAATCTCAGCGCCATTTTCCAGCAGAATGTGTCCTGCTTCCATAGCCGCTTCCATCACTTCTCTCTCATCTTCCATCACGATACACTCCTATAGAAAACTTATCTTTATTTTGTGATAGAAGACTTGATTTGTCAATATTCTTTTCACTTATAATACTGTTTTCTTGTTATTCTTACTTCCAATATCATTAAGTTAACACCTGACCATCAAGATAACTTAGCCCTGAGAGAGA
>CAYWRB010000498.1:400-2641 GCA_964460025.1 uncultured Hungatella sp. | reverse complement strand
CTAACGCCTGATTTCGATGGATGATAGCGTTCATAAATACCTGTGCCGCATCATCTGCATGAACATGGTGAACTGTCTCCATTCCCAGATGGGGAAGAGCAATCTCCTCTCCTCTGCCAATTTTCTGAAAGACAAGGGGATCCAGATTTCCGGTAGGATTAATACATGTCCATCCTGGCCCTGTCAGATGCCCCGGCATAATAACCGTCTCCGGTACTCCGCCTCTTCTGTACTGTTCATGAAGAAATGCCTCGCTTCCCGCCTTATTTACCCCATAATTTTCCAGGGGATGCCTGGGAATATCCTCCGTAGCCGGGACAGTTGTCGCGTGGCCATGGACCCAGATGGATGCATTAAACAGATAATGGCTGATATTCGTATATTTTAGAGCATCTATCATCTGATAGGTGCTTTCTGTCCTATCGTTAATCAGATCAACCACTATATCCGGGTTCATTGCCGCAATTTTCTTTCCAAAGGTCCCCCATTCTTCCTCTGCATTCCTGTCCATGATGATTCTCTCCACATCATTCCAGGCATGACTTTTCTTTACAGGCTGTCTTAAGCCTCTCGAAATACTGATAACCTGATATTCCGCTTTTACAAGCCTCGGCGCCAAATAGCTTCCAATGCGTCCTGTTCCACCTATAAGTATAACCTTCATGACTATTCCTGCCTTTCCTATTGAAAAAGGTTACTGTTTGATTCCACTGACTGCTATGCTCTGTACAATATGCTTTTGCAGCAGTAAAAACATAATGGTTAATGGAATTGCACTGATGACAGCTACTGCCATCCGAGGACCATAGTAAATTTCTCCCTGCTGTGCGTTAAACAGGGATACACCTACGGAAATCACCTGTTTTTTCTGGCTCTTGATTACTACCAATGGCCATAGGTAACTGTTCCAATTGCTTAAAATCTGAAGAATCGACAGTGTTGCAATCAATGGTTTTGACAGCGGAATAATAATTTCAAAAAAGATTTTCCACTCACTAGCTCCGTCAATATAGGCTGACTCCCTCAGCGAATCCGGAATGGCCTCAATATTCTGTCTGGCAAAAAAGATACCATATACGTAAGCGCAGGCGCCCAGCAGCAAAGGAGCATAAGTATCCAAAAGCCCCCACTGCTTATATTGCAGATACAAAGGAATCATCCTGGATTCAAAGGGAATCATCATCACTGCCAACATAAAAATAAACCAGAATTTCTTCCCCACAAACTTCCCTTTTGCGAATGCGTACCCACAGGCCAGTGCAAAAAATACCGCCAGAAATGTATGAACCATCGTAATAAATATGGTGTTAGCATAATACCGGAACAAGGGGATGGTATTAAACACCACCTTGTAATTAAAGGTTGACGGCTCGTGAGGAATCAGTGAAAACTTTGGGAGTGCATTTAAGGCTTTCCTGTCAAATGACAGAGAAACACACCAAAGCAACGGTATCAGTATGATAGCAAGCAGTATGGCCAATACAGCAACCAGCAAAACACGCTTTATTTTCCTTGACTTCATATTCCACCTCCATCACTTTTCCTTGAAAAATCCTGTCAGCTTTAAATTCACCATCGTAACTCCAAAGGTAAGCAAGAATAAGATCATGGCACCTGCAGAGGCAATTCCATATCTGGGTGTCTCAAAACTAAACTGGTAAATATACATAAGAATTGTCTGCAAAGTTCCTCCCGGCCTTCCAATAGGTGTATTTCCTCCGATGATAAAAAGATCCGTAAATCTGGCCAGGCCATTGATAATGGAGGTAATAAACAAAAATACAAAGCAGGATGTCATCTGGGGAATTGTAATATAGAGCCATCGTTTCCATGCATTGGCTCCGTCCACCTCTGCCGCCTCATAAATCTCCGTAGGAATGGACTGTAAACTTGCCAGATTGATCAGCATATTATACCCCAGAGTTGACCATACATTTAAAATCGTGGCACCAAAGCGCGAATAATGAGAATCCGTCAGCCATCCTATACTTATCTTCTGCCCTGTCAAAAAAGAAAGGGCATTATTCAAAAGGCCTCCGTTTGACTTAAGTACCACCTGAAAGATCAGTACCACGCTGACTCCTGTAATGATGTTGGGAAAATAAAAACCTACTCTGAAAAAACTCTGTAGCTTTCTCCACGGAACATTATTAATCAGGGTAGCCAGAATAAATCCTATAGGAATGGAGATCAGGCTCATGACAGCCAACAGCAGTGTGTTGGCTGTCGATTTCAGAAAGG
>CAYWRB010000498.1:0-390 GCA_964460025.1 uncultured Hungatella sp. | reverse complement strand
TCTGCATGCCTACAAATCGGCTGTCGCCGTATCCAAGAACTTCTACATCATGGAAACTGTATTTGATCGTGGTAAGCATAGGAATATAGGTCAGAATCAACAGGGTCAGAATGCTGACGATCAAAAAAGAATACCAAACCATCTGCTTCCTCAGTTTTATCGTAAGTGCTTCATGTTTCATTCAATGCTTCCCCCTGTCCTCTGCCTCTATTGAAGCGTACTTAAATAGTCATCCACATTTTTCTGAACAAACTCCATTGCTTCCTGGGCATCCATATTTCCCTGATACATCTCGTTTAACACAGTGGCCAGATCATTCATAAAGGTTCCGAAGTTTCCACTGTCATAGCATTCATTTTCCGAACAGCTGAAATCATTCGGGCAGGTTTC
>CAYWRB010000497.1:0-2646 GCA_964460025.1 uncultured Hungatella sp. | reverse complement strand
TAAAAAAATTTTTCGTTCCTCCATGATTACCGTATTCCTGGTTTTGGCCGCTGCCATCGCATTGATTTTTGGAATTTTATTTCATTTCTTTGAAAAGCAGATACAGACAGAATTGGCTAACGAAGCGGGATATCTTGCATTGGCTGTGGAACATGAGGGCATAGGCTTTTTTGATGATTTTGACAGCAAGAATAACAGGGTAACACTGATCCATAAAGATGGAACCGTCTTGTATGACAGTGTGGCGGATGCCGGCAAGCTTGATAATCATGGGGAACGGGAAGAAGTGAAGGCGGCGATGAAAGACGGAAAAGGATTCAGCACCCGCTATTCCGCAACTTTGACGGAAAAAACCATGAATTATGCTCTGCGTCTTGACGATGGCAGCATTCTGAGGTTTTCTACGAAACAGCATACGGTGATTGCCATTTTACTGGACATGGTTCCGTCTGTTTTGTTCATTGTGTTTGTCGCAATGCTTCTGACACTGGTGCTTTCTTCACGGGTATCCAGAGCAATTATCGAACCGATTAACAGGCTTGATTTGGATGTTGTGGAGAACAATGACACCTATGAAGAACTTACGCCGCTGCTGAAGAAAATTGCGGAACAGAAAGAGACCATCGGGGAGCAGCTGGCCGATGCCCGAAAAAAGCAGAACGAATTCAGCCTGATTACGGAAAACATGAGCGAAGGTTTTCTGGTCCTTGATCAGGATGCCAATCTTTTGACATATAATACTGCCGCATTGAAACTGCTTGACATGGTTTCGCCTGCCGTTTTGCCTGCTGACAAAAGCGTGCTGCTTTTCTGCCGCGCCAGAGAGTTTCGTGATGTTATTTCCGATGCCCTGTCGGGAAGGCGGGCAGAGAATATTATGACACGAGAGGAACGCAGCTATAGCCTGATTGCAAATCCTGTTTTTGAGGAAGGGACAGTAATAGGAGCCGTGGTTGTGATTCTGGATATTACGGAACGTGAAGAGAGAGATGCCTTGAGACGGGAATTTACGGCCAATGTTTCCCATGAACTGAAAACCCCCCTTACTTCCATTTCCGGATTTGCCGAGCTTATGAAAGAGGGAGATGTTGCTACGGAACATGTCATAGATTTTTCTGCGTCGATTTATGATGAGGCACAGCGGCTCATCACATTGGTGAACGATATCATTAAGCTTTCGGAGCTTGACGGACAGTGCGATTTCTTTGAAAGTGAATCGGTGGATTTATATGAATTATCAAAGGAGGTAATGGGCCGTTTAGAAAAGGAAGCGGACAAAAGAGAGATTGCTCTGCATTTGACCGGAGACAAGGCAGAGATCATGGGGGTGCGTAAAATTCTGGACGAGATGATCTACAATCTCTGCGATAATGCCATTAAATACAATAAAGACAAAGGAAGCGTGTATATTACGGTGGGGCAGACCAAAGACAGCGTGAATATAACGGTAAGAGATACCGGAATCGGCATTCCGGCGGCGCACCGGAGCAGAGTGTTTGAACGTTTTTACAGGGTAGATAAAAGCCATTCAAAGAAAGTAGGCGGAACGGGATTGGGACTTGCCATTGTAAAGCATGGTGCAATGTATCATCATGCCCGGATTGATATGGAAAGCGAGGTGGATCAGGGAACAACCGTGACCATTGAGTTTCCTGCCTGAAATATATTTTACTTGATTTTCTAAAGAAAGCCATATAAAATGTAACCATAAAGGTGGTGAAACAGATGTACAACCCTCAACTGGAAACCTTTCTTCATGTTGCTGATGCGGGAAGTTTTAACAAAGCAGCAACGGAAAGCTTTATCACACAGGAAAGTCCCTGTATCAGGACGCAGAATATATTATTCAATACTGCAAGGATTCCGTAACCAGGGCCAGAAATGCCGTAAAAACAGAAAACGAACTGATCCGTATTGGGACATCTCCTATGACGCCGGCATCCGTACTTTTGGAATTGTGGCCAAAGATTCACGAGAGATGTTCAAAGATGAAGTTTCAGCTGATCCCATTTGACAATACGCTGGAAAATGCCAGAGAGATATTGGGAAATCTGGGACAGAACATTGATGTGGTAGCCGGTATTTTTGATGATACGATGTTGGATCTGAGGCACTGTGCCGGAGTACAGCTTCGAAGGAGTCCATCTGCTGTGCTGTTTCCATTCATCATCCGCTGGCAGCAAAGACACGGCTGACATTGGAGGATCTGTATGGGCAGAACCTGTTTTTGATGCACCGGAATTGGAGTCATTATGTAGATGAACTGCGGGATGATCTTCTGGAAAACCACAGGCAGATCCATATTCAAGACTTCGATTTTTATAATATGGAGATCTTTAACCGCTGTGAAAACAGCAATGATATGTTGATGGCAGTTGCGGCATGGAAAGATGTTCATCCGCTTCTCAAAATTCTTCCGGTTGAGTGGGAATACCAGATTCCGTACGGACTGCTCCATTCTCCCAAACCGTCCGATACGGTGAAAAAATTTCTGACTGCGGTACAGGCTTTTGCAAATGAAACATAATATTTGAAGTATAAATCGGGACTTCTTTGGGGTCTCGATTTTATTAAATTCTTATTTGTGCCAGCAGCAAGGGACAAGGAAAAGTTTGGCTTGATAATGTTCGGATAGTTGGATATACT
>CAYWRB010000496.1:1533-2649 GCA_964460025.1 uncultured Hungatella sp. | reverse complement strand
CCGGGGCCATCATTTTTACTCCTGCCACGATCCGGTCTATGGGAAGCTGCATTCCGATGACTCCCGTAGATGCCACCAGAACCTGGTCGGAAGGAATCTTCAAAACTTCCGCTGCCGCCTCCGCCGTAGCCTTACAGTATCCCAAGCCCTCTTCTCCCGTACAGGCGTTGGCAATGCCTGCATTGATCACCACCGCCTGAGCCTTGCCGCAGTGATACACCACCTGCTGGTCCCATTTTACCGGAGCCGCCTTCACAAGATTGGTGGTAAATGTCCCTGCCGCCACACAAGGCTCCTCACTGTAAATCATCGCCATGTCCGTTCTGTCTTTATATTTGATCCCTGCCGCCGCAGAGGCAGACAAAAATCCCTTTGCTGCCGTGACTCCTCCGTCTATCATCTTCATAGTATATCCTCCCTTCCCAAGCGTTCCTACTTCATGGTATTGGCACGCGCCGCTTCGCGGCACCTGCCCGTTCCTACTTCACAAAATTGGTTATGTTTTCTTCGTTTAGTACAAGCTCATAATAATTCACATCTTCCCGGCCGGTCCATCCCAGACTCTGCCAGAATACATTTCCAACCTGGTTTTCCTTAAAGGCAATCAGGGTCACCTTGCTTACCCCTTCCTCCATCAGAGCTCTCATGGCAAACCGCACCATTCGATAGCCTACCCCATGCTTCCGGTAATCCGCTGCCACGCACACATGATAAAAACACCCTGTCCTTCCGTCATGACCACACATAATGGAACCTACAATCCGTCCATTCTGCTCCGCAACCACACTTGTGGAAGGATTTCTCTTTAAAAATCGTTCCACGCCCTCTCTGGAATCATCAATAGAACGGATACCAAACCCCTTGATGCTCAGCCATAGCTTATATACCTTGTCATAATCATCCGGTGTCATAACACGGATATTGATGCTCATTGTCCCTGCCATAATCAATTGCTCCTATGAATGCTGTTTTTGCCTGCGCACAAACATCTTTCTTACGGAAATAACGGAATCTGCTTCAGTCCCGTGTTCTCCGGCAGCCCAAACAGCAGATTCATATTCTGCACGGCCTGTCCTGCCGCTCCTTTCACCACATTATCCATGGCTCCCATCATAA
>CAYWRB010000496.1:0-1523 GCA_964460025.1 uncultured Hungatella sp. | reverse complement strand
CCGGGGATCGATTTTAAAATTCACATCCACGAAGTTGCTGCCCTCCACCCATCTGGTCTGTGGACATACATCCTTCTCCAGCACACGGACAAACCATTCATTTCCATAATAATGATCATATACTGCCTTCACTTCCTCATAAGACACATCCTTTATGAGAGAAGCATAGGCCGTAATCAAAATTCCTCTGTTCATAGGTATCAGATGGGGCGTAAAATTAAGCACTACCTTTTTCCCGGCTGCATAGGACAGCTGTTCTTCAATCTCCGGTGTGTGGCGGTGGGATGCCACGCCGTATGCCTTACAGCTCTCATTCACCTCACAGTACAGGTTGTCCACCTTGGCCCCTCTGCCCGCTCCCGACACTCCGGACTTGGCGTCAATAATCAACGTATCCATATCAATCAGTCCCTCTTTCGCCAATGGGTAAATGGTCAGTGTAGAACAGGTAGGGTAACACCCTGGATTGGCAACCAGCCTTGCGCCTTTGATCTTTTCGCGGTTCAGTTCCGGAAGCCCATACACAGCTTCTTCTATAAACTGAGGCGACGGATGCTTTAACTTATACCACTCTTCATAAACCGCCACATCCTTGATCCGGAAATCCGCACTTAAATCAATCACTTTCGCTTTCGACAGAATCCTCTCATCCACCAGAGAAGCACAAAAGCCCTGGGGCGTAGCCGTAAAGATGACATCCGCTTTCTCAGCCAGTTCCTCCATATTATCGTCCATGCATTTGTCATCTACGATCTGAAACATATTTTGATAAATCGATGCATATTTTTGGTCCACATAGCTTTTGGAACCGTACCATATGATCTCCACATCATCTCTCTGAAGCAGAAGCCTTGCCAGTTCTCCGCCCGCATAACCTGTGGAGCCGATAATTCCCACTTTGATCATGTCATTTTCTCCCTAATTTTTATTCATTGCTCAAGCATTTATTTCCTTATCATTTTCTCCGTCCCTTATTATAAATACTTTTTCTTCTCTTGAAAAGCATAAAAATGATAAATTCCTTCCCTGAAACGAAGAGTGGCATAATTATACATTATTTATGCATATTATGCAATACTATTTTTATTTAAATTCACTTATATCTTGCTTTTTTGGGAGAAATGTTGTATATTTATGAATGTTCATTTTATAAATATGGAAAACGTTTATTTAGGAGGACATACAATGAAAGAGAAAGTTATACTGGCCTATTCTGGCGGCCTGGACACCACGGCTATTATTCCGTGGCTGAAAGAGCATTTTGATTATGAAGTAATCTGCTGCTGCATCGACTGCGGACAGGGGAACGAGCTGGACGGTCTGGAAGAACGTGCTAAATTATCCGGCGCTTCCAAATTATACATCGAAGACCTGGTAGATGATTTCTGTGACAATTATATTGTTCCATGCGTTCAGGCAGGAGCCGTATATGAGAATAAATATTTGCTGGGAACCTCCATGGCCCGTCCCGCTATCGCAAAGCGTCTGGTTGAAATTGCCAGAAAAGAAGGTGCTTCTGCCAT
>CAYWRB010000495.1:0-2650 GCA_964460025.1 uncultured Hungatella sp. | reverse complement strand
CCTCCGTAAACTTATAATCCTTATCATAACTGCCTATCTGAGGCTTTGTACCTTCCAGTTTTGAGTATTTCACAGCATCGTCATTCATCAGATCAAGGGCCTTTGTCCGCACCTTATCCACGATATGTTTATTTGACTGACGCACGGTAGCCGTGGCCAAACGTTTTACTGCAGTAATCGCAACATTATCCACCAAACTGGAAGTTCCGGTGGCCGTAACAAATCTGGTGGCGCTCTCCGCCCCGTGAACCGTTATCAAGCTCTTTGAGAAAATACTGGAATCTTTCAAATTGCTGGTAGAAGAATAGCTGGCATACTTGTCAGTCAGATCCAGGATCTGATCCGTAATTCCTCTGTATGCCTCCTGCTTCCACTGAAGCTTTGTCATATTGGACTTCTGATTCTCAATCTTGGTATTGGTGCCCAGGGTCATCTGCTCGATGATCGCATCACGGTCGATTCCTGACGCCATGCCGCCGAAACCTCTCAGTGAGGTATTGCCTAAACTATTGGAACTGGATACGCTTGATAAACTTGCCATTTTTATAAACTCCTTTCATACCAATCTGTCTTTCAATCGAAACCGACCATTACGTTTCCCGTCTCAGCCGGCAGTACGGCTTTAAAACAGCCTCTGTCTGGCCTGTGAATCATAACAGCCGTTAATGTACTGAAAAAAATTAAATTTTAATCTATACTTATTTATCGACATGATATATAATAAACATAATATTCGAAATTTCATTTTTACTATTTTTACACGTTGGAGGTATGATTTTGTCTATTACTATTACAGTCTCAAACCAAAAGGGCGGTGTAGGGAAAACCACCACATCCGCAGCATTGGCTTCCGGTATTTCTTTGATAGGCAAAAGGGTTTTAGGAATCGACCTTGATCCCCAGGGCAACTTAGGCTTCTGTCTGGGGGCCGGTATGGGTCATGAATACACGGTTCTGGATGTTCTGAAGGGATCGGTTCCTGTGGAGAATGCCCTTGTGGAAACGGATTACGGCGACCTTTTAGTATCTGACATTTCCCTTAGCAGCAGCGGTTTGGATAAGATTACATCCGGCAGAGAGTATATTCTCCGTGATGCCATCCGGCCTATTATTGACCAGTACGATTATGTTATCATAGACACGCCGCCGGCCCTGAATCTGCTGACGGTCAATGCCTATTCTGTTTCTGATTTTTTGATCATCCCTATGGCATCGGATATCCTCAGCCTTGTAGGACTTGCCCAGCTGAAGGAGACCATTGAATCGGTGCAGGACACCTTTAACCCCGGACTCAATGTCCTGGGCATCCTATTAACCAGATTTAATCCCCGTACACTTTTGTCACGGGATGTTCTTGAGATGGCGGGGCAGCTGGCCTCACAGATTAACTCCAAGGTTTTCGATACCAAGATCCGGGCCGGAGTTGCCATCGCAGAGGCGCCTGCTCACGGCGAAAGCATTTTTTCGTATAATCCCCGGTCGGCGGCAGTAAAGGATTATCTGCTGTTTTTAAATGAAATTGCACCGGCG
The DNA here is from genome assembly GCA_964460025.1 of uncultured Hungatella sp. GTDB lineage: Bacteria > Bacillota > Clostridia > Lachnospirales > Lachnospiraceae > UBA3402. The sequence continues at coordinate 1,120 of CAYWRB010000495.1, read as the reverse complement.
ATCCACTTAAAGGAGGTATCACAAAATGGCTAAGAAAACCAACAAAACTTCACATGTAATGGACCTGTTGACCAACGGAGTCACCCCGGAGACCAATGGACCGGCTGGTGAAACCGGCGGAGCAGCGGGCCAGGATAAGAGCAGCGTCCGCTCTCACACAGTCACCCCTAAAAAGGTGACTGTTGTAGATAAGGGAAGCAGAGATGACCGGGTTTCCCAGGAGATCCTTACCAATCTTACCCAGGAGCTTCAACGGGAGGCCGGAGATGAGCCTCAGGCCGCTGCACCGGCTGCTGAAACGATGTCTGCGTCACAGTCTTCCATGCCGTCGGCTGCCGCTTCCATTTCGTCAGCCCCTACGCTCTCGGCGCCGGTTCCTGAAGAGCCGCAACCAGAGACGGTTGTGCAGGAGGAAGAACCTGAATTTGGTCCTACGGGCATGCAGGAGCTTCAGATGGAACAGAATGTAAGCAATGGGGCCGCTATGAAGGTCTCTGCACACAACATTATTCCTGAAAGCCTTATCAACAGCAATCTGGCGGACGGAGAGTATCGTTTTATTAATGTTATGGAACTTCTTCTGCTGCGTCAGGATATCCGCCAGCTTATGGAGGAGCATAAAGTATGTACCTGTGAGAGATGTATGGCTGACGTATGTGCGTTGACTCTGACAGGTCTTCCTTCCAAATATGTGGTTACCAGCAAGGACTCCATTTCTCCGATTCTCAGCTATTATGAGAGCCGGTTTAAGATTCCTATGTTGACAGAATTTATGAAGGCCTGCAATAAGGTGAGGGAGAGACCTCGCCACAAGAAGTAAGGCGGCCTGAATATAAAGTTTGTTTCGTGGGAAAGAAACGGAGGATTACAACATGGACGAACATATGAATCAAAATTCCGATCCTGCTTCTGACCAGATCAGGGATGAGCAGCCGCAAAATGGACAGGGAAATCCGCCGGAGCAGCCCAATTCCCAGGAGAAGTCCCAGTTTCAGCAGTATTTGAAGGCGGAGGAGCAGGAACAGCGCCAGCAACAGGGGCAGCAGATTCAGCAGGCGGAACCGCAGGGGCAGGATCAGCAGTCCGGACAGTGGAATCGGCAGCCTGAGCAGCAGGGACA
>CAYWRB010000494.1:0-2653 GCA_964460025.1 uncultured Hungatella sp. | reverse complement strand
AGAACCCGGATCTCCTTATGCGGTATATTCTGGACGAGAGAAGGAAGGTATATAACTGGGAGGATGCCCTCTCGAGAAAAACCTATTTGTTTGATGGCAGGTCCTTAAGGTTTACAAGGGACAGGGAAATGGAAAGGGACAGGGAAGTACAAAAACGCAGGGAATCAATATGGACACACAGGAGGTCAAGATAATTTATGGATATGCAGAAACAATTGGATTTTATAGAGACTTACAGAAACTATGTAACATTATCCAGGAAATCAAAAGAATGGATTGAATTTTATGTTCTCCCTGCCGGAAAAAGAAAAGGGAACCTTCCCTTAAATACAGGCGCATTACCGGAGGCGGGTTATGGCAGAAAGAAAGGATTCCGAGAGTAAGCTGAAAGAATTGACGGACAAGTTAGAGGCCGGGATTAGGGAAGTATTTTCTTCCCAGAGGTATAAAGACTACTTAAAAGTCATGTCCCGGTTCCATGGTTACAGCTATAACAATACGATGCTTATTTTATTACAGAAACCGGATGCCAGTCTCCTGGCCGGATATAAAACCTGGCAGGGAATGGAACGGAATGTGAAGAAGGGAGAACACGGGATCTCCATTCTTGCACCGAGTAAAAAGAGATTCACAAAGTACATGGACAAGATTGACAAGGAGACCAGGAAGCCGGTTTTCGATCAGGACGGGAACCCGGTCAAAGTACGGAAAGAGATTGAATATTTGACGTTCCACCCAACCACGATTTTTGATGTTAGCCAGACAGAAGGAAAACCTCTCCCAAGCATCACAGAGGAATTAGAAGGCCAAGTGACTAACTATCCGATCATCATGGATTCCCTAAAAGAAGTGGCACCGACACCGATTCGTTTTGATACCTGGGAGGAATCCAAGAAAGGGTATTACAGTCCATCTTTAAATGAGATTGTAATTAAGTCCGGTATGAGCGAATTACATACGGTGAAGACCGGAATCCATGAGATTGCACACAGTATTTTGCATAGTGGGACAAACAATTTAAAGGATTCCGCAACTATGGAGACGGAAGCGGAAAGCATTGCTTTTATTGTCTGTAGCCACTTAGGGGTGGACACTTCTGATTATTCCTTTGGGTATTTGGCGACATGGAGCAGCAACAAAGAACTGCCGGAATTACAAAAGTCTCTTTCTACTATCCAAAAGACTGCCCATGACCTGATTGACAAACTGGATCAGGCGATTGTAAGACGTAGCCGGGATCTCTCCATAGAGGAACCGGAGATTACCAGGGATACCAACAATCGTGATATTTCATTAGAAATCGCTGACAGGGAGCCGGAGATACCAACTTTACTTGATACACATAGACACAGGAGGTAACTATGACAGAACTAGAGCAGCTACAGTTAAAGCATAGGGAAGAAGCAGCCCGGAAACGGGCAAAGCTAAAGGGACGCAAAGCCAGGGCGCACCGTCTGATAGAAAGAGGCGCTATTCTGGAAAGTGCAATCAATGAGGTCAAACCGGCTGACCGTTTTACAAATGAAGAAATCGAAAAGATTATCTATTTTGCTATTCTTGCGCCGGAGACCATAACTTACATAGCAGAGTTGGGAAAGGAAATCCCTTCTCTGGTATAAGAAGGGCGCACTTATTACCAACCCTGGCGGGCAGGTGTGGGTTCTCCGAAGGCTCCTGCCGAGGGCTAAAACCATAAGACCACAATCCAAAGATAAGAACAAAAAGTGAAAAGCAGGAGCCACCAACAAATCACAAAGGAGTTAAAATCTACCATGGCAATTTACCATTTAAACGTCAAGATCATAGGCAGGAACAGCGGCCGTTCTGCTGTCGCTGCAGCCGCCTACCGGAGCGGCGATACGATAACAAATGAGTGGGACGGATTAACTCATGACTACAGCCGTAAGGGCTGGATTGAGCATACGGAAATCTTTTTACCAGAACACGCACCGAAAGAATTTAAAGACCGCTCTACTCTCTGGAACGCTGTGGAAGCGGCAGAAAAAGCCGGTTCCGCCCAACTTGCCAGGGAGATTGAAGTTGCCCTTCCCATTGAGTTAAATCAGCAGGAACAGCTGGCTCTGGTAAGGGATTTTATAGAGAAGAACTTCGTTTCTGTTGGAATGTGCGTGGATCTTGCAGTACATAACCCGCCTGTTACCGATAGCAGGAAACACCCGGTTGACGAGGCCGGGAACCCGACAAAGGATAGGGACAAAATGATTTTCCGAAATCCACATGCCCATATCATGCTTACTATGCGGCCCTTAGATGAACAGGGACAGTGGCAGGAAAAGTGCCGGAACGCTTACCTTTGCAGAAAAGATAATGCGGAGAAATCTTTTACATCATTAGAAATCAAGCAGGCAGAAGCAGACGGCTGGCAGAAACAATATCAATATAAGGTTGGCAGGAAAAAGGTCTGGCTGACAAAAGAAGCGGCTGAAAAGAAAGGCTTAACCCGTATCTCCAAGCAGCCCAAAACGGAGAAGGTACAGAATCCCATAACGGCACGGTGGAACAGCAAAGACACCCTTCTTGGGTGGAGGAAATCATGGGCGGACCTGTGCAATGAATCATTAAGAACCAAGGGTATTGACGAGCAGATCAGTCACCTTTCCTATGAAGCCCAGGGGGTTAAAAAGATTGCGTC
>CAYWRB010000493.1:0-2653 GCA_964460025.1 uncultured Hungatella sp. | reverse complement strand
GAAAACTGCGGATAAAAGCGTTGATTTTTCTGCCATAAGACTATATAATTCATGTTGCCAAGAATCGCTGGAAATTTACAATTGACAGTTTACAAAAAGATAGTCAGGTGGAATATGAAGAAAAAGATTGATTTGACAGATATGAAAATTGTGCTTTTGGCTGCCGGACTCTGCTGTTTTTTGTGGGGAAGTGCCGCGCCGGCCATAAAGATTGGGTACCGGCTGTTTCAGATCGATTCCTCTGATACGGCCTCTATCTTGATGTTTGCGGGAGCCCGGTTTCTGCTGGCCGGGATCTTGGTAATCGGATATCACAGTCTGGTACATGGACATTTGATTCTGCCGCCTAAAGGTTCAGGGACTGCTGTGGGAAGCCTGGCACTGTCACAGACGGTCATACAATATCTGTTTTATTATGTGGGTTTGTCCCATACCAGCGGCGTTCACAGCGCAATTATCGGCGGAACCAATGTGTTTTTTTCCATCTTGTGCGCCAGCCTGATTTTCCGGTATGAAAAGCTGGATATGCGCAAGATTGCAGGCTGTGTTCTGGGATTTCTGGGAATTGTGATCGTAAATCTGGGAGGAGCCGGTTTGGAAGAGGCGTCGTCCTTCTCTGTTTTGGGGGAAGGGTTTGTGCTGCTGGCCCAGATCTTTTATGCGCTTTCCGGTTCGCTGATAAAGAAACATGCGAAGAAGTTTGACGTGGTTACTCTGTCCGGCTATCAGTTTATGATGGGAGGACTGCTGCTGCTGGTGATCGGCGGGACGTTGGGAGGGTCTCTGGCCAGGGCAGTAGGGCCTTCGGCATTTATCCTTCTTTTTTATATGGGGATTTTGTCGGCAGTCGCTTATACGTTGTGGGGAGTGTTGCTAAAATATAATCCCATAAGCCGTGTGGCAGTTTTCGGATTTATGAATCCAATGTTTGGGGTGCTTTTGTCAGCTTTATTTTTAGGGGAGGGCAAGCAGGCATTGAACTGGAATACGCTGGCAGCATTGGTTTTGGTTTGCGTGGGAATTTATGTGGTAAACAGGGAGAAGCGTGGATAATGGAATCACTGATTTTTTACAGGATTTTTATTTTAAGTTCATAGACTCATCTATAAAGGTATGGTACAATAAGGATAATAAAAATATGGGGAAGGTGATAGTCATGGTATCTATGCAGGTAAGTAAGTCATATGAAACGGTTAAGAATAGTACAATGGATATTCTATTGGCTAAGCTGGATGAGGCAATTGATGATATGGAGGAGGGAAGGGTTCAGCCGATTGATGAGGCATGGAAGGAGATAGATGCAATTTAGGAGTGTGCATGGAAAGTGCTAAAAAGTATAAGGTAGTTCTTGCACAAAGCGGCAAGATGGATATCATACAAAAGAAAAAATATATGATACAAAATTTTAAATACCAGCAATATGCAGAAAATTATTCTCAAAATATCAAGAATGCGGCAAAAAACCTTAATATATTTCCGACAGGCTATGAGAAGATAGGATTTCAATATAGGGGATACGACATATACATAAAACCACAAAGTGGTCATCTTTTATTTTATGTTGTAGATGAAACGACATTAACAGTTACTGTACTTAGAATTTTACAAAATAATATGGATTGGCAGTTTATAATAAAGAAGTGGCTTCAGGAAAGTTCATAGGCAATCTTATCATACAATTATACAATCTCACAATATATAACTCTTGACATTTCCCGATACTATAAGTAAAATAAAAACGATTCCTGATATCTGCGTGGCGGGTATGCCTTTCACAAAGAGCAGGGGGAGAAAAATAGAAAATCGTGCACTGACACAAGGAGATTCCGAGGTGGAAGTTTGTAGGAAGAAGGGCTTATGCTTTTATTTTCATGCCCGGAATATGTCTGTTGGTGCATCCTTTTCAGGGTGCATTTTTTATGCGCATTTCGTGCAAAGGAAGATGGCTGTTTCCGCAGCCGCGCTCCGGCGCGGGAGTCTGGCCAGCCGGACTCTTTATAAATTTTCCACAGTTTCGCGATGAAAGGAGAGTGATTGTTATGGCTTTGAATCAGACACCGGCTGCACAGAGGATTCATATCGGATTTTTTGGGAGGAGAAATGCAGGAAAGTCCAGTTTGATGAATGCGGTTACTGGTCAGGAACTGTCGGTGGTTTCGGAAGTAAAGGGAACCACCACGGATCCGGTGTACAAGACCATGGAGCTTCTTCCTCTGGGCCCGGTGATGATGGTGGATACCCCAGGGTTCGACGATGAGGGAGAGCTGGGCAGCCTGAGGGTAAAGAAGAGCCGTCAGGTGTTAAATAAAACGGATATTGCCGTACTGGTGGTGGATGCATCAGTGGGAGAGACCAAGGAGGATCAGAAGATGATCGGCCTGTTTCAGGAAAAACAGGTTCCCTATGTGGTAGTCCACCACAAGGTGGATCTTCTGGTGGACGGAGCAGCCGGAGGGAAGGAAACGGGACCCAGAAAGCGTGATCAGGATTTGTATGTCAGCTCAAAAACAGGAGTCGGAATTCGGGAACTGAAAGAACGGCTTGCCGCCATGAATCCTGAGACAGAGGAAAAGGATCTTCTGGAAGGGTTGGTAAAGCCAGGAGATCTGGTGGTTCTGGTAACGCCTATTGACAAGGCGGCGCCCAAAGGGCG
>CAYWRB010000492.1:0-2659 GCA_964460025.1 uncultured Hungatella sp. | reverse complement strand
GATGGAAGACTCCCGGAACCGCAAGATACAGGGAAACGGATTGGGACTTACCATTGCCAAAAATCTTGCCAACCAATTGGGTGGAGATATTTTTTTAACAAGTGAACCCAATAAAAAAACAACCTTTACGGTAAAACTGAAGAAGTTCCAATATTAACGTTATGGCGAAAGGAATTTGTAAGAATTGGTCAAGAGTTTTGAAAACCTTAACTGTTAGAATCAGTTTCAAGAGCCGAACATATTCTGGAAAGGAGACAGTCAATATGGAATATCTATTGCAGACCAATCATGTTACAAAAATAATTGACGGCAGGGAACTGGTTAAAAACGTATCGATCCATGTAAAAAAGGGGGAGATCTATGGATTTCTGGGGCCAAACGGAGCGGGCAAAACAACCATGCTGAAGATGGTTACAAATCTGTGGAAGCCAACGGAAGGTACCATTGAACTTTTCGGGGAAAAGCTTACGCCCACTTCATATGAAGTTTTAAAAAGAATGGGCAGTATGATTGAATTTCCAACCTTTTATGACCATTTAAGCGGAAAGGAAAACCTGCGGATTCACTGTGAGTACATGGGATACTACAATCCCGGAAGCATGGAAAATGCTCTGGATCTGCTGAACCTGACCGAAGCCGCAGATAAACCTGTCAAAAAGTATTCGCTGGGCATGAAACAACGCCTGGGAATTGCCCGCGCAATCCTGTGCCGGCCTGAGTTTCTGATCCTTGATGAACCGACCAACGGGCTGGACCCTGCTGGTATGAAAAAACTTCGGGAGCTATTCCGAATGCTCTGTACGGAATACGGTATTACCATCATGATATCCAGCCATATCCTTTCTGAAGTGGAAAGTATTGCCAACACCATCGGCATCATCCATCACGGAACTATGAGGACAGAAATCTCCATGAAAGAAATATCCGAAAGGAATACGGCGTACATTGAACTTTCTGCACCTGATACGAAAAAGGCGGCATATGTACTGGCGGATAAACTGGAATTGAATAATTTCAAGATCATGGATGAACAGACCATCCGTATCTATGACAGCCAGATTACCACAAATGATATAACAAAAGCATTGTCACAGAGTGATGTGGAGATTAGTGCCATTGGCAAAAAATCGGAAAGCCTTGAGGACTATTTTCTGAAATTGACAGAGGAGGAGCGAAAATAATGTTAAAACTCATCAGACTTGAATGGAGGAAACATCATATTATTAGATTTGTGCGAAGCGCCTTTCTTATGACGGCAATTCTCTTGGTATCTCTTCTGTCCGTTGCAGGCGAACTTGAGACCGATACGACAGTCCTTGCATACGGGAGCAGTATGTTGAGGTCAGGAGTTGACTTATTCACCAACATGTCTTTTATGATTTTTACGAGTGTCATGTTAGCCGTATTTATTGTCAGCACATATAAAAATAAAACCATCCATGTAATGTTTTCTTACCCTATCAGTCGGAAAAAAATAGTATTATCACAGATGTTATCCGTTTGGATTTTTAATTTTATAGCTTTGGTCTTATCTAAAATCCTGATCTGCGCATCTTTGACGGCCGTTAAAAAATTTACATACATAACAGCAGAAGGTATTGCATTGGGAAACCCTATGTTCTATCTGGAAATACTGGCAGACTCTGCGGTCATGATCAGTATAAGCTTTCTCTCTCTTCTGATCGGATTAAAAATGAAATCATCCAAGGCAACCATTATCGCCGGAGTTATTGTCGTATTCCTGACGCAGGGAAATATCGGGACTTATACACTAGCCGGTAATATTCCTTTTTATATAATGTTGCTGATCATATCCGCCGTTTCTGTTTTTCTTACGCTTTATAGAATAGAGACTGCAGATGTTCTGTGAAGCCGGACAGTTCATACGGTGAACTGTCAAAACTTCCAAGATCATTGTGGGGTTCTGCACGCAGAACTATGAGATAAGCATTAACAATATATAAAGGTTTTTATTTTTACCTTCCACCTTAGTCTTAAACAGATACTGTTTTTCTGCCAATTGGTTTAATATCCTTCTGGCGTTATCCTGGCTGACATCCATCAGAGAGGCAGCATTGGCTACTGTAATCTCCGTACCGATTCCTCGCTTTGACATCCTAATCAGCAGTTTTCTTTCCTGTTCATTTAAAGGATACTGCTTTTTTTCTGATAACCTGCAAGCCTCAATGATCCTGTCAAACATATAATCAATGAACCGTGTCAAATCAAGAGCGAGATACGAATTTTTCTAACTCCTTCATATCCTCCGATATAAAAACAATAATTCTGGAAAATTCTGGCGATTCTTCCATTTCCATCCCTGTACAATTTTTCCCAATAGTGCTGACAGACTTAATACTTCCTTGTCCTAAGCCGTTCTATCTGCTCTTCTGCATCTGTCCTTGGCGTATTATAATAAAGCAGCTTCTCTTCCACTGTCATGTGCTTTGTTACTTCATAATTGTGCTCACGAATCTTGAACCGCAAAGCACTTTTCCCTGTATGCAGCTATTCTTTGTGTTAAAACGCATATCATAGCGGGAGCCGTTTCTCCAACTGGTGGATTTATAACTTTTTGTTTTCTGTTTCATTTTCCGACAAACTTGAAGTTGTTAATGAATCACTTTATAACGCAATCTAATATATGAGTCCTCCAAAA
>CAYWRB010000491.1:237-2668 GCA_964460025.1 uncultured Hungatella sp. | reverse complement strand
CAGGACCATAAGCACGATTCCTGCCATAACCACCGTGGAAATAAAATGGGGTGCATAGGTTACCATCTGCACGGTCTTCTTATACCATTTGCACTTACACTCATTTACCGCCACCGCCAGGATAATCGCCACCGGAAAGTTGGCGATCAGGGAGTAAAGACTGATAAACAGCGTATTCTTAATCAGCCTTACAAATTGATAGGAAGTAACAAACATTTTAAAATGCTTTAATCCTACCCATTTGCTTCCTGCGAACCCCTTGGTCGGTACAAAGTCCTTAAAAGCAATCTGAAGACCGTACATGGGGCCGTAACTGAAGACCAGCAGAATCAATACCGGAAGAGCGATAATCACATACAGCTGCCAGTTCCGTTTCAGCTGATAGATGAATTCTTCCATCTTCGTTCTTTTCTTTGTCAACTTCATCTCTCCTTTGCTTCTGTTTTTGTGCTGCCCCAATTATTCCATATCCTTTGGTCCTCCGCAACTCGTAGTTCCTCCAAAAACCACGCAGAAACAACTATTTTACATCCTATCATTAATTTTTCCCCCTCATCCGAATCCTGGCGCGGTGGGAACGGCAATCCCGTAAAAAACCGAAAGCCGTGAACCATTGTCCACAGCTTTCGGCTTATCTTCCACGCTTATACGTCACCAAACATTCATGGGGCCTTCGATGCTGCACCAGCCCCTCTTGAACCTTTACAAAAACTTCCGCAAATCCTCTGCCAGCTTCTCTTCCGTGTCAATCAGCCTTCTGGCAATATCCTTTGATTTCTTATCCGCCTCCGTATACTGGTTCAGATACCGGTTCAAGGTTTTTACCCCCATATTGCAGCCGTCTGTCATCAGACCGGCAATGGTTTGGTCCGATTCGTTCATAACCAGCTTTACATTGGTCTTCATCCACGACATCCCCTTAGCTAAGGGTGCCGGATCCTTTCCGTCATCATGGTACTTGTCCAGAAGAGACTCTATTTCCTTCATCAGCTTCTCATGGCTGTTTCTGCAGTCTGACAGACTTTTTTTAAGGCTGTCGTCATGGATATAATCCATCACATTTTCCATGGACGCGATTCCCATCTTTGTGCCTGCATCGCATTCCCTGAGAAGTTTCACCGTATCCTGTTCTGCCATGGTATTTTAATCTCCTTTCCTTGTGCAACATAAGTATGCGTGATTTCTATGTAAAGTATCCCTAAAATTACAATTTGATTTTCTTCTACTAATATTCCATCCGGCCGTCACACCGGCAGCCACACCGGAAAACCAGAGCAAAAATCATGTCCGGAATCCTTCGTTTCACTTATTAAACAGGGACCGTATGCCGATATATTTTAAAAATGTCGTCAATCATTCTTTCTCACAGACGGCATTACGAACAATGAGACACAAAAGGAGAACAAAGGCATGATCAACTACATAAAAAATCTAAAAATCAGATTAAAGCTTTATATCCTGGTTGGAGTTGCTCTGATTGGCATGTTTATTATCGGCGGCATGTCATTTTATCTCATGGGCCGGATGAACGACATGACAAATGATATCTCCACAAGCTGGCTTCCCAGTATTGATACGGCACGGGAACTGACCGCTACCCTTTCCAATATCCGTCTCAATGAATTGGGATATCTCACCGCAATTTCCGATGATGTAGAAGCATCCAGTCTTCAATACCTTCAAAAAGAAAAAGAAGATATGGACACCCTCTTGACCGCATACGGGGAATTAATCGACGAAGACGAAAGAAATTTCTATAATAATGCCACAAAACTCTGGACTCAGTACAGGGAAGCGGACGATGAGATGATGACCCTGGCAGGGCAGGGGCGCATGGAAGATGCCCGTGCCATCCTGGAGGGCCAATGTGTAGAGCTGTACAATTCTTTAAACAGCACCTTCAATGATATTGTCACCTACAATACCGAAGGCAGCGACGCTGCAGCAAAGGAAAGCCTGTTCCTTTACAGAACCGCCCTCTTCCTTATGGCGGCAGTCATTCTTGCCGTAATCCTGGTGGGAGTCTTCTTCTCCTTTGTCATTATCCGCCTGATTAAGGCCCCTGTCTCTGAAATCGAGAATGCCGCTTTAAAAATGGCAGAAGGGAACCTGGATGTGGAGATTTCCTATACCTCGAAAGATGAGCTGGGCATTCTCGCGGAGCAGGTACGCAGATTAATCCGCAAGCTTCAGCTTATTATTGATGATGAGAATAAATTCCTTGCCAAAATGGCTGCCGGAGACCTGGTGGTGGATTCTATCTGCGAAGGAGAATATACCGGAAGCTTCGCTCCTGTCCTTGTCTCTTTCCGAAGCATTGCCAAAAATCTCAACGACACCATGGAGCAAATCAGCCAAAGCTCCTCCCAGGTTGCCAGCGGAGCCGAACAGGTCTCTGACGGCGCCCTGGCTCTTTCCCAGGGAGCTACGG
>CAYWRB010000491.1:0-227 GCA_964460025.1 uncultured Hungatella sp. | reverse complement strand
AGGCAAGCTCCGTGGAGGAACTTGCTGCCACCATTAACGAAATCTCCAACAAGGTAAACGAGAACGCGGACAATGCGCGGCAGGCCAATGAAAGGGCAGGCAGCGTCAGCGATGAGATGAATCTGAGCAACGAGAAAATGCAGCATATGATACAGGCAATGGGCGATATCAGCAACTGCTCCAATGAAATCGGCAAAATCATTAAGACCATTGAAGATATTGCTTTC
>CAYWRB010000490.1:0-2668 GCA_964460025.1 uncultured Hungatella sp. | reverse complement strand
CCGTGTTTCCAAGCATCCCATTGATACTTGTGTTGTAAAAGTAGACCTTTCGGCCTTCCATTTTTTCTTTCCAGGATACCGGCGCCTTTGGCGGATTCTCACACATCCTGATGACCCTGTCAAACTTCGGTGACCCCAAAGGCAGAAATTTTTCCTCCGGTATGGCCGGATCAAAAAATTTCATGATTTCCTTGGACTGAACCACAATGTAATCTACATGAAAATAAGCCTCGCATAAAGCCTGGCCTTCGCTCATCCCGCCTGCTGTAGCATAATAGGGAATATACACCAAGCAATCGGTACATGTTTTCAGTTTGGAGGAATAATACCTGGGATCCACACTGGTCACAAAATTCCCTTGGTCATAAGGATTATGAATGTAGATCACATCCGGTCTTTTACTTTCTATGTTGTATGTCTCATAGGGAACCACCGGCACATAATCCGGCAGATCATTTCCCTCATAGTGGTATGTCCCCAGGCTTCCGTCCGGATTCCTTTCATAATAAGGAATCGGAATCACATAGGCATCGCAATCCGGATCGGCATCCGCTGCCTGCCAGACACTTTCCAAACTGTCCCACATGGAAGCCTTATAAGGCAGGAAAACCACTTCCTGACGTCCCTGGATATCATGTTTTACACTGTTCTCTATCTGAATCAGAGATTTCCGCAGACTTTTGTAAATTCGGTTGCCGTTTATTGTCTGGTTCTCCTCCTGATTTATCTCCTGCCGCTGCTGCAATTCTTCATACAGCTGATAGGCCAGTTCACAGTAAGCCTCCACACAGGGAATCGTAACGAAGTCTTCCCCCTCTTCCTTTTCGATTAAGTTGCCAATACCAATAGCCCCTTCCTGACACTGGCCTAAAAGGTCCATGGCCACAGCGTATTTCTGTTCATTTACCGCTTTTTTTATCTCAAGATGGGCCTGTTCCAGCAGTTTGATAAAATCTTCAATCTGCCTTTTGTACATTTTTCTCATAATCGGCTTCCTTTTTATTTCCCGAGTTCTTCCTTATTTTACAAATCAATCCTAATTATAAAATAAGGCATATTGGTCATCTTACAGATGATGTGGAATCCCACTTCGCTCCCTGCTACGTCACGGCTCTTAAGAAACTTCCAGCTTCCGTGTTCGCAAGGTCCTGGCATACCCAATCCGCAGGCTCTCCCTGCCTTCTAATGCCGTTTCGTTTTTTATATCATGAACCCGCTGCTCAGTCCTTATGGTAAAATCCCGGTTCATCACCGAAACTCATCTAAGCTGCTGTTCTTATGATTTAGTTTACAATCTTCCCTTCCAATCCCCGCTTCAATATGTTCCTGGCTGCATTTACTTTTTTATCTGCCGTATAGCCGCAGGCCTCACAGTGGAAGGAATTCCCCTTCTGCTGCCCGATCTCCCCACAGCTGCTGCATTCCCTGCTGATGTCTTTCCCCAGAACCTCAATCAGCTCTATGGAGCGCTCTCTGCATTTCTGCGCCAGCCGGCTGCGGATATAGCCTCTCTGCCACATGGCTGCCTGATGATTGATTTTTCGGATATTACCGCCTTTTTTAGGCTTGGGAAGCTTTACCATATAAATGGTTCCGGGCTTTTCATTCTGAAGGAATTCATTTAGTTCATGATTGATATATCCATGAAGCTGCTCCTCCAGCCGTCTCTTCTTCGCCTGGTATTTCTTTCTTCCGGGATTGTCTCCCCGATTGTTGTTGTAGCTTGCAGTCTGGCTTTGGATCCATTCTGCGTATTTGGACTCATAGTCTCCCAATTCCGTCCCGTAGAAACAGCCGTCATTGGTGGTCAGCATGGTAAACATTCCCATGGAAATGCCTACGCAGCCGGTGTATTCCTCATAGGAGCGCACCGACATATAGACCGGAGCCATGACCTCAATCCTGTTTTTATCCGGAAACAGCTTGATGTAAAGCTGGCTTTTATATCGGTTGTTGTCTGTCAACGGTACAAATACCCGTCTGCGTTTCTCCTTGGTAGCCAGATAGATTCCATGATCTTCATACCGGTAGGCACGCTCCGATACCGAAAATCCTGCTGCCCTGTCCGTATGCTGCTTTCCGTGATATTTTCTCACCTGCCTGCACAGATAACGGTTCATCTTCTCCGTGTCTGTCTTTGCCGACAGCTCTTCGTATTTTTCTCCTATCTCTCCAGGCAGTTCCACCGGTTCCTGGTTCAGCACCGCAGAAAATGCATTGCTGACTTTTAAGATAAAGCGAAGATAATGCTTTTCCTCCGGTGTCAGATTCTCATTGGCATGAATCAGTTTTAGAACTTTTCCCTTTGTCCGGTTCCACTGGCTCTTGATGTCCGCCAGGGCATCAAAAATGGCAAGATAGAAATAAACGCTCGGCAGACCCAGGCTTTTTCTCAGATCCGAAGCAGTCATCTCGTTCTGAACCGTATAACCCGGGTAGAGTTTTGGCAGACTTCTTATTCCGCCAAAACGGTCATAAACATAATTTTTCACCTTGCAGCAATCATCCGCAATCTCCTGCAGCTTTCCCATGTCCTCCGGGGAAATAGGGCCTTTGCTGTACTGACGGACGGTTTTACATATCTTGTCTGACGGCATGTTTTATTTCCTTCTGGCTCCGTAAAAAGCAGGAATGATGTTGGTTCTCAAAAAGTGTACTTTTTGAGAAA